>JBFGYD010000123.1:0-6591 GCA_041587615.1 Lysobacterales bacterium | reverse complement strand
GCCTGCCCGGTCTGCTGGGAGAACACGCGCGGTGCCGCCGTCATCGCCGTCACCGCAGCTCCTGCCGCCAGTATTTTGCGCCTTAGCCGATCCATATTTAGCCTCCCCTTTGAGCCATTCCGGCCGGTGGATGGGGCTCAAAGTGCCAGCGCACTTTCCTCTTGCGCTTGGTCACCAGTTGCCGGCTTTCCTCCCGCAGGTACTCGCTCAAATTCTCCGCCAGGCTGCGTCCGGCCTGGCGCATCCACTCGAGACCGCCGCGCACCGCGCGCGCGGCCTGAAATCCAATCACATCCCCGAACACCTGACTTAGGCCTTCTTCCCAATCGGGGCTCAAGCCCGCGAAAAACTCCTGAAACCGGCGCGCGGTATCGGCGTCGCCTTCGATTTTGAACTGGCCGACGTTGGTCTCACCGCCACGGGCCGCCAGCGCCAGAAACGCCCCCGGGGTAGCGGAAATCGTCGCCCCGTTTCCTTCGTCCAGGCCGGGCAGCGCCTCGATTCGCCGGTCCTCGACCGCGAGTCGGAACTTCAGCTCGGGACCGCTGATCACGACCCCCAGCACCATCCCGTCCATCGCGTCCAGCCGCTCTCGGGCGTGCAAATCGTAGCTCAACAGGCGGGCGAAGGCCCGGGTCAGGCCCGTTGCCAGCAGCGACTCCGACGGCCGCTCGCTCATGGTTTCACTCCCTGGTGGATGGCGACGATGCCGGCCGACAGGTTGCGGTAGCCGCAATCGACGAAGCCCGCCTCGCGCAGGAGTTCCAGCAGCGCCTCCTGATCGGGGTGGCGACGGATCGATTCGGCCAGATATCGATAGCTGCCCTCGTCGCCGGCCACCATTCGCCCGATCAGCGGCAGCACCTTGAACGAGTACCAGTCGTAGGCAGGACGCAGGGCGGACGGGCGGACGGTCGAGAATTCGAGGATCAGCAGCCGCCCGCCCGGCTTGAGGGCCGCATGGGCGGCACCCAGCGCACGCCCGATGTCGGTGACGTTGCGCAGGCCGAATGCGATGGTGACCGCATCGAAACTCCGGTCTCTGAACGGCAGCGCTTCGGCATCGGCCTGCACGAACCGGCAGCGGCCATTCCGGCCTTGGTCCAGCAGCCGATCACGGCCGCGCTCCAGCATCGCGGCGTTGATATCGGCCACGACGATCGAGCCGCTGGCGCCCACCCGCGGGTGGAGCAGCGCCGCGATGTCGCCGGTACCGCCGGCCAGGTCCAGCACCCGGTCGCCCTCGCGCACCCGGGCGGTGGCGACGAAATGGCGCTTCCACAGGCGGTGAATCCCCAGCGACATGACGTCGTTCATCAGGTCGTAGCGCCCGGCGACCGAGGTAAAGACCCCACCCACCAGCTCCTGCTTGCGTTCCGCCGGAACCTCGCGAAAGCCGAAATGGGTGGTGTTGTCGGGGACTTGCTTGGTCATCTTAGGAAGCCTGCGCCGCGGCAAATCATCATAGCAGCCATGCTCGTCCCTGCCGCGCGGAATTTACTCGTCGCGGCTGGCGCCGGCAGCTTCCAGCTCGTCGAGGTATTGTCGCCAGCGGCGCTCCTGGTCGACCCCCAGATCGTACAGCGTGCTCCACGAGTAGATCCCGGTCTGGTGGCCGTCGTCGAAGTGCAGACTTACCGCGTAGTTGCCCACCGGCACGATGGACTCGATATTGACCCGGCGCTTGCCGGTCTGCAAAACCCGCTGCCCCGGGCCGTGACCCTGGACCTCGGCCGACGGTGAATAAACTCGCAGATACTCGCACGGCAGCTCGAAGCGGCGGCCGTCGTCGAAGGTGAGCTCCAGCACGCGCGAACGCCGGTGCAGCTTGATCTCGGTGGGCCGGGGCGACACGGAACGGCGCGTTAGAGAATATAGCGGCTCAAGTCGTCGTCCTTGGCCAGCTCGTTGAGATGTTCGTCGACGTAGTCCGCGTCGATCGTAATTTTGTCGCCGCTTCGATCCGGCGCTTCGAACGAAATCAGGTCCAACAACCGCTCCAGCACCGTGTGCAGGCGGCGCGCGCCGATGTTTTCGGTGCTCTCGTTGACCTGATAGGCCACCTCGGCGATGCGCTTGACCGCGCCGGGTTCGAATTCCAGCGTGACGCCCTCGGTTTCCAGCAGCGCCTGGTATTGCTCGGTCAGGGACGCGTCGGGCTCGGTCAGGATGCGCTCGAAGTCCTCCGCGGTCAGCGCCGCCAGTTCGACTCGGATCGGCAGCCGCCCCTGCAGTTCGGGGATCAGGTCGGACGGACGCGCCAGGTGGAACGCGCCGGAGGCGATGAACAGCATGTGATCGGACTTGATCATCCCGTACTTGGTGTTGACGGTGGACCCCTCGACCAGCGGCAGCAGGTCGCGCTGTACCCCTTCCCGCGAGATGCCGCCGCCGGCGCCGTACTCGGAACGCTTGGCCACCTTGTCCAGCTCGTCAATGAAGACGATTCCGTTCTGCTCGGCCGCGGCCATCGCGACCTGTTTGATCTCCTCGTCGTTGACCAGCTTGGCGGCCTCTTCTTCGACCAGCAGCGGGCGGGCAGCCTTGACCGTCATCTTGCGTTTCTGGGTTCGCGGCCCGCCGATATTGGCGAACAGCCCCTGCAGCTGGCTGGCCATATCTTCCATGCCGGGAGGCGCCATGATCTCGACCCCGAGCGAGGCCGCCACGTCCAGTTCGATCTCGCGCTCGTCCATGCCACCCTCGCGCAGCCGGCGACGCAGCTTGTCGCGGGTCGCGGCATAGGCGTCTGTCTCGGCGTCTCTGTCGCCGTCGGATCCGGTATGACGGCGCGGCAGCAGGGCTGCCAGCAGGCGGTCCTCGGCGGCCTCCTCGGCCCGGCTTCGGACTCGCGCCATCGCCTGCTCCCGGGTCATCTTGTAGGCCACGTCCGCCAGGTCGCGAATGATCGATTCCACGTCCTTGCCCACGTAGCCCACCTCGGTGAACTTGGTCGCCTCGACCTTGACGAAGGGCGCGTTGGCGAGCGCCGCCAGGCGCCGTGCGATTTCGGTTTTGCCCACCCCGGTGGGCCCGATCATCAGGATGTTCTTGGGCGTGATCTCGTTGCGCAACGCGTCGGCCACCTGCATCCGGCGCCAGCGGTTCCTGAGTGCGATCGCCACCGCGCGCTTGGCGTCGCGCTGGCCGATGATGTGCTTGTCCAGTTCCTGGACGATCTCTCGCGGGGTCATGGCCGACATTCAGGACGATTCCTTTTTATCGCCGGTGGCCAACTCCTCGATGACCAGTTTGGCATTGGTGTAGATGCAGATGTCGGCCGCGATGCCCATCGCCGCGGTGACGATCTCGCGGGCGCTCAAATCGCTGTGCGCGAGCAGCGCGCGGGCCGCGGCTTGCGCGTAGGGCCCGCCGGAGCCGATCGCGATCAGGCCGTCCTCGGGCTCGATCACGTCGCCGTTGCCGGTGATGATCAGCGAGGTGCCGGCGTCGGCCACGGCCAGTAGCGCTTCCAGCCGGCGCAGCACCCGGTCGGTGCGCCAGTCCTTGGCCATCTCGACCGCGGCGCGCACCATCTGGCCGCTGTGCTTTTCCAGTTTGGCCTCGAACCGCTCGAACAGCGTAAACGCGTCGGCGGTGGCGCCGGCGAAACCGGCCAGCACCTGGTCCTTGTACAGGCGTCGAACTTTGCGCGCGTTGGCCTTCATCACCGTGTTGCCGAGCGTCACCTGGCCGTCGCCGCCGATCACGACCCGGCCCGCGCGGCGCAGCGAGCAGATGGTGGTGCCTCGATATTGTTCCACTTCGTCGATCTCCGCGGTCGGAAAGCCCGCCAGGGGGAAGTTATGGGGGCGCTTGGTTTTCGTTTAAACCTACTTGGACCCCCGCTTGCGGGCACGCGGATGGGCGCGGTCGTAGACCTTGGCCAGGTGCTGGTAATCGAGGTGGGTATAGATTTGGGTGGTACCGATGTCGGCGTGGCCCAATAGTTCCTGCACCGCCCGTAGCTGGCCGCTGGACTCCAGCAGGTGACTGGCGAACGAGTGGCGCAGCATGTGCGGGTGGACCTGCTTCCACAGTCCCTGGCGCTGCGCCCAATAGCGAACTCGGGCCTGCACCGAGCGCCGGCTCAGCGGCCGCCCGTGGCGGCCGACGAAAACGCGGTCCTCGGCGTCGCGGGCCAGCTCCGGCCAGTGCCGGCGCCAGCCGTGCAGCGCCTGAATAGCATGGCGCCCGACCGGCACGTCGCGGGTCTTGCGCCCCTTGCCGGTCACCCGCACCATGCCCTCGTCCAGGTTCAGGTCGGACCAGCGCAGCGCCGACAGTTCCGCCAGGCGCAGGCCGGAAGAGTAAAACAGCTCCAGGATTGCCCGGTCGCGCACCGCCAGCGGGTCGTTCGATTCGATCTGCAGCAGCCGGGTGACCTCGTCGGGGTCCAGCGTCTTGGGCAGCCGCTTTACCGAGCGCGGCGCCCGCACGCCCTCGGCCGGATTGACGGTGGCGCGCCGTTCCCGCTCCAGCCACCGATAGAAGCCGCGAATCGCGGCCAGCAGCCGCTGGATGCTGCGCCCGGATAAGCCGCGGCGGTGCTCGGCGGCGATCAGGCCGCGCACCCCGTCCGGCGTCAGGTCGGAATAATCGGCCAGCTCGTGCGCCTGCATAAAGGCCTCGAGGCGTCGCAAATCGCGCGCGTAGGCGCTGATCGTGCGCGGCGAGAGACGGCGTTCATCGGCCAGATGGCCCAGATATTCGGCGATCGCCTCGGCGCCGGCGTTCATTCGGCCGCACGCGCGCTCAGGCGAGGTGCGTCGGTCCACCGAGCCAGACATTGACCCAGCATCTGGCCGAGCAGGCTCAGAAAAAGGGTGCCCATGCCCGGATGAAATTTGTGCTCGTCCGCGCTGCCCAGCGCCAGTACCCCGAGCGCCCCGTCGTGACCCAGCGGGGCGATTGCGGCGGAGCGAATCGCCGCCGCGCGAGCGCCAAATAACGCCTCCAGGCGTTCGCGCCGCAAGCGCCCGCAGACCGGTTCGCGGCGGCGGCGAAATTCACCGAACAGCCCACGCTCCCGGCGCCCTTCGAGGGAGACGAGCAGGTCGTGATCGGGCAGACCGGCGCGATCGTTTAGGCCCAGCGCCACGTCGTCACAGCCGAATTCGTCCTTAAGCCGCCGCTCCATCGCCCTCAGCAGCGCCGCTGGGGTCTCGGCTTTGAGCAGCGCCAGGTGGAACGAGTGGATGCGAGCCAGCAGCGCCTCGTTGGTCGCGGCGACCTCGTGGTAATGGTCCAGCTTGCGCTTGAGTTTGCGATTGTTGTCCCGCAGCACGCTGACCTGGTATTCGATCAGCGACTCGCCCCCGGTTTCGTGCGGTATGTTCAACAGCTCGATCGCGCCCGGGTTGCGCTTCAGGAAATCGGCGTTGTCAGCCAGGAAATCGAGCACCTGCTGGTCGGAGAGTTTCATGTTCTACAAATCGATCCGGCCGCTGAACACGAACTCGGTCGGCCCGCTCATCGTGACCGGCGCCCCGGTGCCGGGCCAGTACACCATCAGCTCACCCTCCCGCAGCGCGACGGTCATGCGCTCCTGACCGATCGACCAGCGCCGCAGCGCGATGACCGCGGCGCACGCGCCGCTGCCGCAGGCCTGCGTCTCACCGACCCCGCGCTCGTAGACCCGCAGCCGCAGATGGCCGCGATCCACGACCTCGACGAAACCCACGTTGACCCCGGCCGGGAACCGGGGATGGGACTGAAACGCGGCCCCGACCTGGGCCACCGGAGCGCGCTCGATTTCCTCCACTCGGATCACCGCGTGGGGGTTGCCGAGCGCGAGAACCGCGGCCTTGACGCTGCGTCCGGCGACTTCGATCTGATAGCTTTCGCTGGCCTCGGCGGCGACAAACGGGATCCGCGCCGGTTCGAATTCGGGCCGGCCCATGTCCACCGTCACCCAGCCCGCCGGTCCGACCTCGACCGCGACCGGTCCGGCCGGAGACTCCAGCGTCGCGGTCCGCTCGATGGCGCCCTGACGATGCAGCCACTGCGCGATGCAGCGGGCGCCGTTGCCGCACTGCTGTGCTTCACTGCCGTCGGCGTTGATGATGCGGTAGCGATACGCGCAGTCTTCACGCTCGGCCGCGGCGACGATCAGGATCTGATCGCAGCCCACTCCGTGACGGCGATTGGCCAGATAGCGGCACTGTTCCGTGGTCAGCGCGACTTCACGATCGCGCGCGTCGAGCAGGACGAAATCGTTGCCGAGACCGTGCATCTTGCTGAATTCCAGCGTAGGCATGGCAGCCGCTACCCCTGCTCATCAGCCGCCGGCGGTGCTTCATCGGGCAAGTACAAGTCGCCTTTGTTGCCGCAAGCGCAGACCGCGGCGGCCAGCAGAATGGCCAGCGCCAGCAGCCGCCAGCGGGGCGCGGGCCGCTGATCCGCCGGACGGGGCGCCCTCGGCCGTCTGCGTGATCCGTTAAGGTCGATCCTCACTTGCTTCGGCTTCCTGTCGTACCTCGACACCCGCCAGTATAGCGCGTGCCGACGGTGCGCTGGGGAGGCGGCGGAGCGCAGCGGTTGGACTGGACCTGGCCCGAGCGCTGGTCGAAAATGCCGGCAGTCCGCCAG
>JBFGYD010000122.1:0-6617 GCA_041587615.1 Lysobacterales bacterium | reverse complement strand
GCGGCCTGATCACGGTCAAGGACATTCAGAAGGCGCTGGAGCACCCGGATGCCTGCAAGGACGAGCACGAGCGCCTGCGGGTGGCCGCGGCGGTCGGGGTCGCCGGCGATACCGAGGCGCGGGTCGGACTGCTGGTCGAGGCCGGGGTCGACCTGGTCGTCGTCGATACCGCCCACGGGCATTCCGAAGGCGTGCTGTCGCGGGTGCGCTGGGTCAAGAAGAATTACCCGGCGCTGCAGGTGGTCGGCGGCAACGTGACCACCGGCGAGGGCGCACTGGCGCTGGTCGAGGCCAACGCCGACGGAGTCAAAGTCGGGGTCGGACCGGGCTCGATCTGCACCACCCGGGTGGTCGCCGGGGTTGGCGTGCCGCAGATCTCGGCGGTGGCCAACGTGGCCGCCGCGCTGACCGGCAGCGGAGTGCCGCTGATCGCCGACGGCGGGATCCGATTCTCCGGCGACCTGGCCAAGGCGGTGGCGGCCGGGGCGGACACGGTCATGGTCGGCGGATTGTTCGCCGGAACCGAGGAGGCCCCGGGCGAGGTCGAGCTGTATCAGGGGCGCTCCTACAAAAGCTATCGCGGGATGGGCTCGCTTGGGGCGATGAAAGCCGGGTCCAAAGATCGCTACTTCCAGGACGAGGTCTCGGCCGAGGAACTGATCCCGGAGGGGATCGAGGGGCGGGTACCGTACAAAGGCCCGTTGACCAGCGTCGTGCACCAGCTTCTCGGCGGACTGAGGGCGTCCATGGGCTATTGCGGCTGCGCCGACATCGAGCAGATGCGTACCAAGGCGCAGTTCGTGCGGGTCAGCAACGCCGGCGTGCGCGAATCTCACGTGCACGACGTCACGATCACCAAGTAACCTCCAAATTATCGCCTGCAGCGCTATTTTTGTTAAAATTATCGTATAAAAAATAATAACTTATGATAAAAATTAAAAGTGAATTATCAGGTCGGGCTTGGCGGTGAGGGATATTCATGAGCACCGGCTGCTGATCCTGGACTTTGGTTCGCAGTACACCCAGCTTATCGCTCGCCGGGTGCGTGAGATCGGGGTGTACTGCGAGATCTGGCCGTTCGACGCGGCGCCTGCCGAGATCCGTGAGTTTGGGGCTCGTGGGGTGATCCTTTCCGGCGGGCCGGAATCGATTCATCTCAAGAACGCGCCGCGGATTCCGGCGGTAGTGTTCGAGCTCGGGGTGCCGCTGCTGGGCATCTGCTATGGCATGCACGCGATGGCGAACCAACTCGGCGGGGTCGTCGAAGCTGCCGAGGAGCGCGAATTCGGTTACGCCCGGGTGACCGTCGCGAGCGAATCGCCGCTGATCGCAGCGCTGGCCGACGCCGCCAGCGACGGCCACCAGATGCTCGACGTTTGGATGAGCCACGGTGACCGGGTGCTGTCGCTGCCGGCCGGTTTTACGTTGCTGGCCTCCACCGACTCGGCGCCGATCGCCGCGATGGCCGACAAGGGGCGCCAATATTACGGGCTGCAGTTTCACCCCGAGGTCACCCACACCAAACAGGGCCTGGCGATCCTCGCTAATTTCGTGGTTCACGTGTGCGCCTGTGAGACGCGCTGGAACGCGGGCTCCATCATCGACGAGGCGGTCGGCCGGATCAGAGCACAGGTCGGGTCGGACGCCGTGCTCCTGGGGCTCTCCGGGGGTGTGGACTCCAGCGTCGTGGCCGCGCTGCTGAAGCGCGCGATCGGGGACCAGCTCACCTGCATTTTCGTCGACACCGGCTTGTTGCGCTTCCAGGAAGGCGACCAGGTCATGGCCACGATGGCCGAGCACATGGGGGTCAGGGTCGAGCGCATCGACGCGCAAGCGCGTTTCTTCGACGCGCTGGTCGGGGTTGCGGACCCGGAGGACAAGCGCAAGATCATCGGCCGGACCTTCATCGAGATCTTCGAGGAGCAGGCCGCGCGTCACCAGGAGGCCCGCTGGCTGGCCCAGGGCACGATCTACCCCGATGTGATCGAATCCGCCGGCGCGGCGACCGGCAAGGCGCACGTGATCAAGTCGCACCACAACGTCGGCGGCCTGCCCGAGGAGATGAAGCTGAACCTCGTCGAGCCGCTACGCGAACTGTTCAAAGACGAGGTGCGCCGGATCGGCGTCGAGCTGGGTCTACCCGAGGAAATGGTGTTTCGCCACCCGTTTCCCGGGCCCGGGCTGGGGGTGCGGATTTTGGGCGAGGTGCGCCCCGAATACGCCGAGCTGCTGGCGCGCGCCGACCACCTGTTCATCGAGGAACTTCACGAGCAGGGTCTCTACGACAAGGTCAGCCAGGCGTTTGCGGTGTTCTTACCGGTCAAGTCGGTCGGCGTGGTCGGCGACGGACGCAGCTATGCCTACGTCATCGCGCTGCGCGCGGTGGAGACGATCGATTTCATGACCGCGCGCTGGGCGCAGCTGCCGTTCGATTTCCTGGATCATGTCTCGCGCCGCATCATCAACGAGATCCCGGGCATCTCGCGGGTGGTCTACGATATCTCCGGCAAGCCGCCGGCCACCATTGAATGGGAATGAGTCGGGGGGCGACGGCAACGCTAGGCCGCTTCTTTCGCTCCGCGAAAACCGCAACCTGGCTTATGCCTGCCCTGCGCGCCACCGTTCAAGCTCCACACCCTGCGTTATGCTGCGAACCTGTGGGACGACTGAAGCGCGAATTACTTTGGTTTTGCGTGGCCGGCGTGATCGGTTTCGGGGTCGACGTTTCGGTGCTGCTGGCGCTGGTGGGCGGCCTTGGATTGGGAGCTTATCTGGCGCGCGTATTGAGCTTCGTTGCCGCTGCCACGGCGACCTGGCTGGTCAACCGAGGGGTGACGTTCGCCGCGACCCGAACCGACGGCGCGAAGCGCTCGGTAGCTGGCGAGTGGGCGCGCTACCTGCTGGCGATGACGGTTGGCGGAGCAATGAATTTCGGCGTCTACGCCACTATCGTAAATGTTTGGGGCCAAGCCTGGCCCGTGCTGGTGGCCGGCGTCGTGGCCGGCACCGCAGTCGGAATGGGGTTCAATTTTCTGGCTTCGCGTCACTGGGTATTTACAAGTGAGCGACACGGCTGACGAGCGGTTTATGCGCGCGGCGCTGCGCCAAGCGGAGCGAGCTCAGGCTGCCGGCGAGGTGCCGGTGGGCTGCGTCGTGGTCGCCGACGGGGTCGTGGTCGGCGTCGGCCACAACGCGCCGATCTCACGCGACGACCCCACGGCGCATGCCGAGATCGCCGCGCTGCGGGCCGCCGGAAAGAAGCGGGGCAACTACCGGCTGGTCGACTGCGATCTCTACGTGACCCTGGAGCCGTGCCCGATGTGTGCCGGGGCAATGATCCACGCGCGCTTGAAAAAGGTCGTCTTCGGGGCCGAGGACCCCAAGAGCGGGGCCGCTGGCTCGGTGTTTGATTTGCTCGGCGCGTCCGAACACAATCATCGAATCGAAATCCTCGGGGGAGTGCTGCGCGACGAGTGCGGGGCGCTGCTGTCGGAATTCTTCAGAAACCGGCGTGGAGCACAAAAACCGAACTCTCATTGACAATGGCGCAGGCGCTTGGCACATTGCCCGCCTTCTCGTAACCTCGCTGTAACATTGGCTGCCATCATGAAAATCTTTTCACTCGTCCTTGCGGCACTTGGGCTCATTCTCAACGCCGGCTCGGCTTACGCCTATCTGGACCCCGGCTCCGGCAGCATCCTGCTGCAGGTCATTCTCGGCGGCATCGCCGGGCTGGCGGTCGCGGGAAAGCTGTTCTGGGCCCAGATCCTGCATTTCCTCGGCATTCGAAAAATCGAGACGAGCGAGCACGATACCGAACCCAGCGACGGATGAGCCTCAAACGCTCGAGGCCGGCTAGCCGGCCCGAGGCAGGCTCGTTCCGGGATCGCCACGGGCGCATCGTCTACGCCGATGGGCGGGTGCTCCGCTTTCTCAGTGAGACGGCTCTGAGCCACTGGCGCGCGCTGGCCGACAAGCCTTTTCTCACCGAAGCGATGGCCGCCGGTCGCGTGGTGCGGACCGAGGAGACGAAGGCCCCGGCCGAGGCAGCGCCCGACGGCGGGCCCTGGGCAGGCGTCGTCGAGCACGAGCGCATTCCGGTGGTCTCGTATCCGTACGAGTGGTCGTTTCACATGCTCAAGGACGCGGCGCTGCTGACGCTCGATCTGCTCAGCGAGTGCCTCGAAGCCGATTTCATCCTGAAGGACGGCACCTCTTACAACGTCCAGTTCGTCGGCGCCCGGTCGGTGTTCATCGACACCGGCTCGTTGGAGCCGCTCGTGCCCGGGGGCGCCTGGACCGGCTACCGCCAGTTCTGCCAGTTGTTTCTGTTTCCGCTGTTGCTCCAGACCCACAAGGGGATCGAGTTTCAATCGCTGTTGCGCGGCAGCCTCGACGGACCGACGCCGGAAACGGTCAACCGCTACTTTGGAATAGGCGACCGATTTCGCGCCGGCGTGCTGACCCACGTGTATCTGCAGGCCAAGCTGTCGGCGCAGATGGGCTCGACCCGCCGCGACGTGCGCAAGGACCTGAAATCGGCCGGCTTCAACAAGGAGCTGATCAAGGCCAACACCAAGCGCATGCGCGCGCTGGTGGCGAAGCTGGACTGGGACGCCAAGGCCTCGGAATGGGGCGACTACACCGACCAGCACAATTACTCCGATGCCGATCACGAGGCCAAGGCGGCGTTCGTCGAGGCCGCGGTCGAATCCTCGCGGCCCGGGGTGGTCTGGGACATGGGCGCCAATACCGGCCAGTTTTCACGGATCGCGGCCGCGCACTGCCAGTACGTCGTCGCGGCCGACATCGACCAGCTCGCGGTCGACCGGCACTACCGGCAGTTGAAGGCCAACGGACCTGACAACATCCTGCCGCTGGTCATGAACCTGGCCGACCCGTCACCCAACCTGGGCTGGCGACTCGCCGAGCGTCGCGAGATGCCGCACCGCTGCCGCGCGGACCTGGTGCTGGCGCTGGCGCTGATCCACCACATCGTGATCAGCGCCAACATCCCGCTCAATGAATTCATCGCCTGGCTCGCCGACCTCGATGCCGACCTGGTCATCGAGTTCGTGACCCGCGACGACGAGCAGGTCAAGAAGCTGCTGTTGAACAAGGAAGATCAGTACCACGACTACGAACTGGAGAACTTTGAAGCCCAGCTCGGCCGCCGGTTCCAGGCCGTCGAGCGCAAAGTGCTGGGCTCGGGCAACCGGTACCTCTATTACTGCACGCACTGATCCGGCACGCCGACGTACGATTGAACTTGGACTTTTCGGGCCGGGGCTCCTATCCTTTTTTTAAGCTTCAGCAACGTCCGAAGTCGCCTGGACGCGGGACGCCGCGACATGTCCATGGTTAGAAAACTCGCCTGTTCGATCTTATGTGGTCTGGCCGCGACGGCCCACACGGCGACCATTGTGGTCGACACCGAGACCGACGACCTGACTACCAACGGCAACTGCACGCTGCGGGAAGCGATCGTCTCCGCGAATGACGACCCCGCGCCTGCCGACCCCGCGATAGACCTGTGCACCAAGGGCAGCGGCGCGGACACGATCATTGTACCCCCCGGCACCTACGCGCTGACGATCGCCGGCGACAGCGAGAACGCGGCGTTGACCGGCGATCTGGACATCACCTCAGATCTGACCATCCGCGGCGCGTCCTCGGACCTGAGCATCGTCGACGGCGGTGCCCTCGACCGCGTCTTCCACGTCGATCCGGGCAACGACGACATCGCCGTGACGCTCGAGGATCTGACCGTGCGCAACGGTGTCAACCAAGATGCCGACAACGGCGGCGGGATCGAGAGCTTCGCCAGCGGGACCGGAGAACTGGAATTGGTCCGAGTCGTCGTGTCCGGCAACTCGAGCGACGGAGTCGGCGGCGGCATCTACGTCGACGGCAATCTAACTTTGTTTCAATCCTCGGTCAGCGGCAACGATAGCGACGACGGCGCTGGCATTTTCATAGAGGGTGGGAGCATGGTCTTCCTCAACTTCTCCGAGGTCAGTGGCAACACCAGCTCGACCAGCGCCGGCGGGATCAACAACAACGGTGACCTGACCCTGGCCAGGTCCCTGGTGGCGGGCAATACCGCGACCCTGTTTAAAGGGGGTGGTCTGTTGAACAACACGGGGGCGACGACGCTGGCCATCGACAGCACCTTCAGCGGCAACCTTGCGAACGACATCGGTGGCGGGATCCAGAATAACGACACCGTCGAACTGCGCCGCGTCACGGTTGCCGGCAATACCGGAGTGCAGGGCGCCGGAGGCATCCAGAACGACATGACGCTGACGATGAACCACACGGTTCTGGCGGACAATTCCGGCGGCAACTGCGGCGGCGCTGCGCCGGTCTCAGCGGGTTACAACCTCGAGGACGCCGATACCTGCGGTCTGGACCAGACCGGCGATCAGGTCGACACCGATCCGCAGCTCGGCCCGCTCGCCGACAACGGCGGGCCGACCCGGACCCACGCGTTGCCCAATTCCAGCCCGGCGCTGGACGCGGGCGATCCCGCCGCGGCATTGACCGTAGTTGTTGATCAACGCTTTGCGCCCCGAATCTCTCCGGGGACCGCCGGAGCATTGGCGGTGCTGGACATC
>JBFGYD010000121.1:0-6625 GCA_041587615.1 Lysobacterales bacterium | reverse complement strand
CGGACCGGCGCTGGATGCTCGACGACTACGAGCCCGCCGCCCGTTCGGCCTGGCGAGACGGCATTCTTAAAAACCGGGTCGAGGCCGCGATCGCCGAACTCGAAGACTGCTGCGCCTGCCCGCGCAACTGTCACGTCAATCGACTGCGGGACCGGGCTCGCGTCTGCCACACCGGCCGCTTCGCGATCGTATCCAGCGCCTTTGCCCATTTCGGCGAGGAGGATTGCCTGCGCGGCCGCAACGGCTCCGGCACAATCTTTTTTGGGATGTGCAACCTGCGCTGCGTGTTCTGCCAGAACTGGGACATCTCCCAGCAGCACGCCGGGCGCGAATGCACGGCGTCGGAAATCGCCGACCTGGCGCTGATGCTGCAGGACCGCGGTTGCCACAACATCAACTTCGTGACCCCCGAACACGTCGCCCCGCAGGTCGTGGAGACGATCGCCCAGGCGGTGCCGAGGGGGCTGGCGCTACCGATCGTTTACAACACCTCGGCCTACGATTCGCTGACCTCACTAAAATTGCTCGACGGTCTGATCGACATCTACATGCCGGACTTCAAGTTCTGGACCTATGAGAGTTCCCGCCGGCTGGTCAAGGCCAAGGACTATCCCGAGCGTGCCCGCGCGGCGATCCGGGAGATGCACCGCCAGGTCGGCGACCTGAAGTTCGGGCCGGACGGCTTGGCTCGTCGCGGTCTGCTGGTGCGCCATCTCGTGATGCCGGGTCGGAGCGACGAGGCCGGCGAGATCTTCCGCTGGTTGGCCGACGAGATATCCCCGCACACCTACGTCAACATCATGAACCAGTACCGGCCCGTTTTTCAGGTTGGCGCCCCCGAGTCCAAGGGTAAATACGCCGACATCGATCGCTGCCCCAGCGGCCGTGAAATGAGCGAGGCCCGGGCCCTGGCCCAGGCCGCCGGGCTGCATCGCTTCGACGTTCGCCGCTAGCCGGCGTGTGGCACGGGTTTCACTATCAGGGTCATTGTCCAGCGCAACAAATCGGGGTGCGAAAACTCGGCTTTCGCGTAATAAAAACCGCAATTTCCGCGTCTTATGCAGAGGAACGCGAGGGTCGGACCGGGATCGAACAGAAAAGGCTGAGGCGATCGCGATGAATGTCAATGAACGCGCTTCCATGCTCGTCCGGGCGATGCTTTTCTCCCTCGTGGCCATCGGCGGGCCGACCGCCTTCATGGGCTTGACGACTTACGGCCTGACGCTTGCCAGTGGGGCGATCTTCAGCAAGTTCCAGGCGCCGGCGCTGGTTCCGACCGAGACCCTATGTTCCTATCCCCACTCGGCCCCGCGGACCGAGCCCGATCCACCGGCCGTAGTCCGCGCGCCGGCGCTTCCAGACCCTAGCACCGGATAGCCAGGCACCCGGCGAAGGCCGCCACGCTTTCAGCCGCATTCCCCCAGAGAATCGCCATGGTTGAGATGGGCCCGAACCGCCTCCTCCGGCACCCTCATCGTCTTGCCGCCCGTATGGCAAATCGGGGTCAACTCTTCGCGGGTGTTTGGGTCCGGGCCCTTGCTTTCGTAAACCGTGCAGCCGGTGACGAACGCGGTCAGCGCCAGGCAAAAAACGAAACGCACACTCATGGTTGATCCCTCCGTTGCTTGGTCTCGGCCAGGTAGCGGTCCACCGCCTGTTCCAGGATCGGCAGCGGGACCGAACCCTGGGCCAGTATCAGATCGTGAAAAACTCGCAGGTCGAAATCCGCGCCGAGCGCGGCCGCGGCTTTTTGCCTCAGTTCTTTGATCTTGAGTTCCCCGAGCTTGTAAGACAGCGCCTGGGCCGGCCACGAAATATAGCGGTCGATCTCGGTCGTGACCTCGTGCAGACTCAACGCGGTGTGCTCGGCCAGGTAATCGATCGAGCGCTGACGACCCCAGCCGAGCGCGTGGATGCCGGTGTCTACCACCAAGCGGCAGGCGCGCCACATCTCATAGGTCAGCCGCCCGAAATGCTCGTAAGGGGTCTCATAGATCTCCGCTTCCACCCCGAGCCACTCGGCGTACAGCCCCCAGCCCTCGCCGTAGGCCGAGATATAGTCGTGGCGCCGAAACGGCGGCTGCTCGCCCTGCTCCTGGGCCAGCGCGCTCTGCAGGTGGTGGCCGGGTACGGCCTCGTGCAGGGTCAGCGCCGGCAGCGTATACAGCGGCCGGGTCTCGAGCGCGTGGGTGTTGACCCAGTAGTAGCCGGGTCGCTGGCCGTCGATCGGCGCGCCGACGTAGCGTCCGCCGGTAAAAAACGGCGCCAGGTCCTCCGGCACCGGCGCCACGCCGTAGGGCTGGCGCGGCAGGGTCTTGAACAGACTCGGCAGGCGGCCGTCCATCTTCTTGGCGAAGTAAGTCGCCGTCATCAGCAGCTCGCGCGGGTTTTGCGCGTAGAACCGCGAATCGGTACGGAGAAATCCGAGGAAATCGGCAAAGGAGCCGTCGAAGGCGACCTCGGCGATGATCGCTTCCATCTCGGCGAGGATCCGGGAGACCTCGCCGAGCCCGATCTCGTGGATCTCAGCGGGCGTCAACGCCAGGGTCGTGAAGTAGCGCACGCGCGACGGGTAGTAGTCCTCGCCACGGGGCAGCACGCTTGCCGCCAGCGTCGTGCGCGCGCCGGGCCGGTAGACCTCGTTGAAGAACTTCAGAAAGCGCGCGTAGGCCGGAATCACCTGGGCGGTCACGATTTCCCGCCCTCTGTCGCGCAACCGCTTCCGTTCGGCCTCGTCGATCGCGTCGGGCAGGGACCGAAAGGGCTGGTAGAAGACGCTCTTCTCGACGTCGTCCACGACGTGCGTGCGGATGCCGACGTCGCGTCCCTTAAGCACGACCGCCGGCAGCGTCATGCCCCGCTCCAGGCCGGCGCGCATCAGCGCGATGTTCTGGTCGATTACCCGCGGGATCTGCGCCAGTCGGGCCAGGTAGTTGTCGTAGTCCTCGGCATCGTCGAGCGTCCCCTCGGACGGCAGCCGCGCCAGCGCGATGTGAAATCCCCAGTCGCTGTTGAGCGGGATCAGATAGGCGCCAAACTCGTAGTCCTCGACGAAGCTCAAGATCTGGCGTTCGAAGATCGCGTGGTTCGCTCGCTCGCCGGCCGGTAGCGCGCCTGAGTCGATCTCGGCGAGCTCCGCGGCGATGCCCTTCCAGTACTCGTAGCGACGGCGATGGTCGACCTCCCCTGCCCCGGCCAGCGCGCCGGCCGCGGACTGGTCTCCGAGCGAGGTCGCCAGCCGCGGGAACTCGCCGAGCCGAAACGCCCATTCCTTTTCATACAGCGCACGAAACCGATCGACGTCACCCTCGACGGCAGCAACCCCGGCAGCAAACATCATTGCGGGCAGCGCCGGCCAAAAATACAGGCAGAAGCGGGGCCACAGCCTTTTCGTTCGACCTTCTCCGGGCTTCATGTTCCGTCTCACCGTTTCGGGCACTGAGTATTCCAGTCCCCGGACATGGCGCGCAAGGCGCGACACGAATCACCACCCGTTTCTTAGCTACTCCGCGCTGTCGCACAGCGCGGAGCACTAGTTCCAGGTCCCGCAATAAAACCGCACGTCGGCCTGATAGCGATCCAAGCGCCGCCTGAGGCTCCGGCCCTCGGAAGCCTTGTAGCCGCTCCGGCGCTTGGCCCGGATCTCGGCCAGGCGCTGCCGGGCCTGATGGCATTTCTCGGAGCGCTTTTCTTCGCGCGCGCGGCGCGCCTCGACCACGGCCGCACGCGGGGTCCCGACCGGGCGGACGGGCCGGGGCCGTACGCGCATTTCGGCGCGCCAAGCCTCGATCACGCTGGGCTCGGCGACCGGGCGCTTATCGGCCTCGATTGCCGGTGGCGGCAAGTCCTCGAAGTGCAGCACGCCCTCGGCGTCCCGCCAGTGATAGACCTCGGTAGCCCGGGACACGCCCGATAAGACGAGCAGACAAAGCGCAATCCATTGCATCGCATCCTCCGGTAGTGGCGCGGCGTCCCTGCCGCGTGACCATCCTAGGACGCGGATGGATCGGCGCACGATGGGCCGATTCCGAAAAATGCATCGGAAATCTGCCCGAAATCGGGCGCATCGTGGACTCATGACCCGTGCGGGGTCGCCAACCCTGGCTTTTCGGTGGCGAACACCGGATCATTCCTGCAGCAAGCAGGAGGGAACCATGGCGGCCACGAAGATCATCATCGATTGCGACCCGGGTCAGGACGACGCGGTGATGTTGCTGCTGGCTCTGGCTTCGCCCGACGAACTCGAAATCCTCGGCGTGACCGCGGTGGCCGGCAACGTACCCCTCGATCTGACCCAGCGCAACGCGCGCTTGATGTGCGATCTGGCCGGGCGCGGCGACGTCGAGGTCTACGCCGGTTGTCCGCGGCCGATGGTGCGCGGGCTGATCACGGCCGAGAACGTGCACGGCAAAACCGGCATCGACGGGATGGAGATCCACGAGCCCGCCGTGGCGCTCAATCCGCGCCACGCAGTCGATTTCATCATCGACACGCTGCTCACCGCCGAAGAGCCGGTGACACTGGTGCCGACCGGTCCGCTGACGAACGTCGCCATGGCGCTGGTCATGGCGCCGGCGATCGCCGAGCGCATCGAGCGGGTCGTGCTGATGGGCGGGGCGCTGCGCGAAGGCGGTAACACGTCGGCCTCGGCGGAGTTCAACATCCTGGTCGACCCGCACGCCGCTCACGTGGTGTTCGGCTGCGGGCGGCCGATCGTCGCGATGGGCCTGGACGTCACCCACCAGGTGCTGGCCACGCGGGCCCGAATCGAACCGATCCGTGCGCTCGGGACCCGGGCGACTCGCGAGGTGTGCGCGATGCTCGAATACTTTCAGCGTTACGACCGCGAAAAATACGGTTTCGACGGCGCGCCGTTGCACGACCCGTGCACGATTGCGTATCTTCTGGAGCCGAATATCTTCGCCGTCAAGGCGTGCAACGTGGCGGTCGAGTTTTCGTCCGAACTGACGATGGGGCACACCGCGGTCGATTTCTGGGACATCTCGGGACGACCCAAAAACGCGCTTTGGGCCCACTCGGTCGACGCGGACCGGTTCTACGCGCTGCTGACCGAGCGCCTCGCGCGGCTCTAGGACAAGACCATGGCCAGTATTCTGATCCTTTACTCGACGGTGGACGGCCACACCGCGAAAATCTGCCGGCGAATCCAGCAGACCCTCGAAGGCGGCGGCCATCGCGTCGAGTTGGCGCCGGTCGCCGAGCCGCCCGCCGACCTGAAGCGCTTCGACAAGATCGTCATCGGGGCGAGCATCCGCTACGGGAAGCACCGGCCAAACGTGGCCGATTTCATCCGTGCCAACCAGACCACGCTGGACGAACGGCCCAACGCCTTCTTTTCGGTCAACGTGGTCGCACGCAAGCCGGATAAAAACCGTCCCGAAACCAACCCGTACTATCAAAAATTCATCCGGCGGCTCGACTGGCGGCCGACCCACGCCGCGGTGTTCGCCGGCAAGATCGACTATCCCAAATACGGCTTCGTCGACCGCACGATGATTCGTCTGATCATGTGGATGACCAAAGGGCCGACCGACCCCGAAGCGGTGGTCGAATTCACCGACTGGGATCAAGTGGACGCGTTCGCCGAGGCAATCGATCGGATGGGATGAAGCCGGGCTACCGGCAATAGTGAGGACCAGGCCGCCACTTGTGCCATGCCTGGGTGTTGGCAGCCTTGTTGAGAACCCGCCGGCCGCTGCCGTCGGGGCGCATCAACCAAAGGTCGAAGGTACCGCGGCTGTCGTCCAACACGCCGGCCGAGAAAGCCAGCCAGGCGCCGTCGGGTGACCATTCGGGGGAGTACTCGTCGATGTAGGTGGCTGTCAGCGGGCTCGGATCGGAGCCGTCGGCCGCCATCAACCACAGCTCGGAACGGCCGTCAGCGACGCGGTGGAAGGCGATCAGGCGCCCGTCAGGCGAATAGCTGAGTCCACCGTTGTAGCCGCCCAGCTCCGTGAGTTCGGTTTCCGCGCCGCTGTCCAGATCCAATTCGATCACTTCTCCCTTCCCATCGTGCTGTTGGCCCTCCGGTGCAGGGAAATAGCGGGTGAACACCAGCTTACGGCCGTTCGGTGACCAACTGGCCCCGGACTCGTAGTAGGAGTTGTGGGTCAGTCGGGTCAGCCCGCCATGAGTCAGATTCAGAAGGTACAGCTCGAGCTTGTCGCCGTCGCGATCGGAAAAAAACGCCAGCCTGTCGCCCTCCGGCGACCACGCCGGCTGCGAGTCCTCGGCCGGATGATCGGTCAGGTTAACCGCGTCGCCGCGGCCAAAGGGCCGCCGCCAGATATCGCGGGCTCCGCCGACCTTGCTGGTGTAGGCGAACTCCTCGCCGTCGGGAGAGATCGAGATCTGCAACTGGTGACCGGGTTCGGTGATCAGAGAAGCCAGCTGGGTGCCATCACCGCACATGCGCCAAATGTCGTAGTCGCTGCGTGCCCCGTCGCCGTGGTGGGCCAGCAGCAGTTCATGGCGCGGCAGATCGGGACCCGCCGGTGGACGCTGGATCGAAGGTGCCTGGCATGCTGACGCGAACAGCGCCAGCATGATCATGCTGACTCGCATTGGGCCGGACTCCAAGGGCAAGGGGCGCCTTATCTTCACT
>JBFGYD010000120.1:0-6655 GCA_041587615.1 Lysobacterales bacterium | reverse complement strand
CCCGGCACACCGGGAACTGGGCGAAATCGGCGCGCGCTGCGACGTACTGTATAAGACCAGCGGCGCCGGCGGCGGCGACTTCGGGCTGGGCTTGAGCGCGAGCCGCGAGCGCGCCGAGCGCTTCGCCGCCGAGGTCGCCGCGAGCGGCCGGGGGGTCTTGCCGCTGGTCCCTTGCGCCGAAGGACTGACGGTGAGCGGACACGGGCTCGAGGATTTGCGATAATTGTAGGATTGGGTATTTCATGGCCGTGTCGGATCGCGGTCGCAACGAGGCATGATGAAAAACGGTCACCGCGATCTAGAACGGGCATTGGCGCTGCAGGACGCTCTCCTGCCGGGCGTTTCGCGCACGTTCGCGCTGACCATACCGCAGCTTCCCAAGCCGCTGAAGGCAGCGGTCACCAACGCCTACCTGCTGTGCCGGGTAGCCGACACGATCGAAGACGACGTGCGCCTCGACGCGCCGGCCAAGCGCTCGTTTCATCGCCGCTTCGTGGCCTTGGTTCGTGCCGCCGACGACCCGCGCTCGTTCGCCCACGAACTCGAGCCGCGGCTGTCGCCGCAGACCCCCGTGCCCGAGCGCCGGCTGATCGCCGAACTGCCCGGCGTGGTCCAGGTGACTTACGCGTTCAGCCCCTCGCAGCGCGCCGCGCTCGAGCGCTGCATCGACATCATGTGCGCCGGCATGCCCCAGTTCCAGCTCGCCAAGTCGGTCTCCGGCCTCGCCACGGTGGCGGATCTGGACCGCTACTGCTATCACGTCGCCGGGGTCGTGGGCGAAATGCTGACCGAGCTGTTTTGCGACCATTCTCATGAAATCGCGAGCCGCCGCGGCTCGATGATGTCGCTGGCGGTGCGTTTCGGCCAGGGCCTGCAAATGACCAATATCCTCAAGGATTTCTGGGAAGACCGGGCGCGCCACTCGTGCTGGCTGCCACGCGAGGTATTTCACAGTCATGGACTCGACCTTGCCGAGCCCGATTCGGAACATTTTCAGCAGCGATTCTCACGCGGGCTCAAGGACCTGATCGCGATGACCCATGCGTATTTGCGTGACGCGCTCAGTTACGTGCACCTGATTCCGGCACGCGAGGTCGGCATCCGGCGGTTCTGTCTGTGGGCTATCGGCCTGGCGCTGCTGACCCTGCAGCGCATCCGGCGAAATCCCGGCTACCGCTCGCAGGGACACGTGAAGATTTCCCGCCGCGCGGTCAAGGCCACGGTGCTGGTCAGTAACCTGCTGGCGCGCAGCAACGCGGCCCTGGAGATGGCCTTCAACCTGGCGACCCGGGGCCTGCCGCTAAAACCCGAGGTGATGATGCCTCGCGCGGGGCAACTCAGGATCGAGTGAACGAGACGAAGCATGCATAAGAAAGACAAATCGCTGATACCTAATTTTTACAAGCTCTCCGTACCCGACCGGGTGCGGGAGGTTCACGAACGCGGCTGGCTCAGCAAGGAGGACTACGAGGCGCTGGCCGAGGGCACCCATACGCTGAGCATCCAGAACGCCGACAGTATGATTGAAAACGTCATCGGCGTACTCGGTCTGCCGGTCGGCCTGGGACTCAACTTTCTGATTAATAAAAAAGAATACGTGGTCCCGCTGGCGGTCGAGGAACCGTCGATCGTCGCGGCCTTGAGCGCGGCGGCCAAGATCGCCCGCGCCGGCGGCGGCTTTCAGGCCGATGCGGACGAGCCGATCCTGATCGGTCAGGTCCAGGTCGTCGACGCGCCGCACGGGGCTCAAGCGCGCGCGCGACTGCTGCAGCGCAAGGAGCAGATCCTCAATCTGGCCAACGCGATGCATCCCAAGATGGTGGCCCGCGGCGGCGGCGCCCGCGACATCGAGGTGCTCATCCATCCGACCCGGGATCTGGGCGACATGCTGGTGCTCCACCTGCTGGTCGATACTCGCGACGCGATGGGCGCCAACCTGGTCAATACGATGTGCGAGGGGGTCGCCTCGCTGGTCGAGAACATCACCGGGGGCAAGGTTTTTCTGCGCATCTTGTCCAACCTGACCGATCGCGCGATGGTGCGGGCCCGAACGACGATTCCGCTGGCCGCGCTGGCCGGCAAGGGCTTCGACGCCGAGCAGGTGCGCGACGGCATCGTGATCGCCAGCGAGTTCGCCGCGATCGACCCCTATCGGGCGGCCACTCATAACAAAGGGATCATGAACGGGGTCGACGCGGTCGCGCTGGCAACCGGCAACGACTGGCGCGCGATCGAAGCCGGCGCCCACGCCTACGCGGCCCGCGGCGGTCGCTACACGTCGCTGTCGCGCTGGTATCGCGACGAGGCCGGCGATCTGGTCGGGCGGATCGAACTGCCGATCAAGGTCGGCATCGTCGGCGGACCGCTCCAGTCCAACCCCACGGTTGCGGTCAACCTGCGGCTGCTGGACCTCGACAACGCGCAGGAACTGGCGCGGGTCATGGGGGCGGTCGGACTGGCACAGAATTTTTCGGCCCTGCGGGCGCTCGCGACCGAGGGGATTCAAAAAGGTCACATGAGCCTGCATGCCCGCAGCGTGGCCACCGCCGCCGGCGCTTCGCCGGAAATCTTCGACACCGTGGTTGAGCGACTGGTGACAAGTGGTGAAATCAAAATCTGGAAGGCGCGACAAATCGTGGAAACTGTGAAGCGGCAATCCCATGCATCCGACCCCGACCCGACCCAGAGCGCCGAACCGGTTCTCGTCGGGGGCCACGGTAAGGCGATCCTGATGGGCGAACACGCGGTCGTGTACGGCTCGCATGCGATCGCGGCGCCGATCCCGTTAGCGGTCGAGGCACGCGTGGACCCATGGCGCGAGGGAGTGCGCCTGTCGATTCCGCGTTGGGGCGTTGAACACCAGATGGAATCCGATCCGAGCCGGCGCAAGTCGTTCGAAAAGCCGGCTGCGATGATTCTGGAAAAGCTCGGGCTGTTGGATCAGTCGATGCGCATCCAGGTGTATCCCAACCTGCCACGGGCCCAGGGGCTGGGCGGGTCGGCCGCGGTTGCGGTTGCGATCATCCGCGCGTTGAACCTTCAGTACCGGCTGGGGTTGAGCGACGCGGACATCAACGCGTTGGCGTTCGAGGGCGAGCGGGTTGCGCACGGCAATCCGTCCGGAATCGACAATGCGGTCGCCACCTTCGGTCGGATGCTGCTGTTCAAGCGCGGCGATCCGCCGTTGATCGAACAGCTCAAACTCGGCGAGCCGGTACGGATGGTCATTGGCATGACCGGGGTCGAGTCGCTGACCGCGAAAATGGTGGCCCGGGTGCGGGCCGGCTGGGAGAAGAGCCGCCGAATCTACGACCGTATCTTCGACGAAATCGACCAGCTCACGCTGCGCGCGCTGGAATCGCTGCGGGACCGGCAGCTCGACACCCTCGGCCAGCTCATGAACGTCTGCCAGGGGCTACTCAACTCGCTCCAGGTTTCGTCACGCGAAATCGAGGACTTAGTCGAGATCGCGCGCAAAAACGGTGCGCTCGGCGCCAAGCTGACCGGGGCCGGCGGCGGCGGCTCGATCATCGCGCTGTGTCCGGAAAAAGCAGAGCGCGTGGTCGAAGCGATCGAAGAGGCCGGCTACCAGGCGATGGAGGTGAAAATTGGCTGAGGCGCCGCGGCCGGGGGATACGGCCGTGGTTTCACACGAATCCGAGGAGCTGATCCTGGTCGATCGCGACGACGTTGAGATCGGCTACTTGAGTAAGGCCGCCTGCCACGACGGCGCTGGCGTCCTGCACCGGGCCTTCTCGCTGTTCATCTTCAATCCCGACGGCGAGCTGCTGCTGCAGCAGCGCAGCGCCCAAAAGCGACTGTGGCCGATGTTTTGGTCGAACAGCTGCTGCTCCCACCCGCGCCGCGGCGAGTCGATGCGCCTCGCGGTCAATCGCCGCCTCAGCCAGGAGCTGGGGATGCGCAGCCGACTCAAGTTCCTGTACAAGTTCTGCTACCACGCGCCGTTCGACGCGCGCGGCTCGGAGCGAGAGCTGTGCTGGGTCTACGTCGGCACCAGCGCCGATCCGGTGCGCGCCAACCGGAACGAGATCGCCGCGTGGCGGTTCGTCGATCCGGGTGAGCTGAACGCCGAAATCGAGGCCGAGCCCGACCGCTTCACCCCGTGGCTGAAGCTCGAGTGGCAGCGCCTGCAGCAGGACTTCCGAGCCGAACTCACCGCCCTGCAGCCGGTCAGCTAGCCCGGCGCCAGCAGGTCGTCACTTCCGGACCGGCCTTTCCCGACCAAGCGCCAGAGGTGGTAAAGCGCGCTGCCGGCCAGCACCAAGCAGATCGACCACAGCACCCCGCGGACTGACTGGTTGGCCAGCGCGAGCAAGTCCGCCGCGACCGTTGTCGTTGCATCGGTAACGGTGACCAGCGGCGACTGAACGGCGGCGTAAGCAAGCAGGGCGATCCAAAGGACGTTGCCCGCGATCGCGGTCAAACGCAGGCCCGGTGACCAGAATGAACCGGCCAGGCACATCAAGCGAAACCCGACATCGAACAACAACAGCGCACCCAGCGCGTACCAGAATACGACCGGGAGCGCGAAGACCAACTCGGAAAGCCAAGACCCATCCTGACGCACCGCCGACGGCCACTGGATCAAGTCCAGCACCCACAGCAGAATCAGGATCGACAGAGCCAGGTCGAAGTAGATTTCTCCCTTCGATATGGGCCGATGGCTCTTGATCGGGCGCAGATCGCGGGCGCTCCAGCGGTCCAGCCAGCGGGCCCGCTCTCCACTCTTCTCGAGCGCGATGAAGACGCCCAGGATAGCAGCGCACACCCACAGCAGCGCTCCCGGTATTAGCTTGATGGCATTCCAAAAGGAGGCCAGGTATTCACCGCTGGTCAAGGCCAGCACGACACCCAGCAACAAGTAGAACGCGGTGGCGATCGAAGCGCCGACTTTCAGGGCCGAAATGAAGCTGAAATAGAACTGCGGGCCAATCAGGTACGGCGTGCCTTCGGCCGCCAGACGCGTCGCGTAACGCATGGGATGTTCCTTGCGCTCGTCGAGAAAATCGACCTCGTCTCGCCCGGGGTGACGAGTCTGCCACTCGGCGAACTCTTCACACAGGCTGTCATAGATCTCTGCGAACAGGTCGTCGCGGCTCTTCTCGGGAAGATAGGCCACCACCTGGTGACTGTAAGACTTCAGCAGATTCATGATTGATTCTCCTCAAGAATTCGGTCGATACTGAGGTTCAGGCCACGCCATTCCTCTTCCAGCCTCTCCACCACTTTCGCGCCAAGCTCGGACCGGCGGTAGTATCGTCGCCGACGGGCCTCGTCGTGACGCCACTCGCTAACGAGCAGGCCCTGGGCTGCCAGCCGGCGAACCAGCGGATAAAGCGTGCCCTCGTCGATGTCCAGGCCCCGCGCGTTCAGTTCGCGCCGCAGCGAGTAGCCATAATGCTCCTCGCGCAACCGCGCCAGGACCGCCAAAGGCAAGGCGCCCCGGCGCAGTTCCAGGCGCAGTTTTTCGATGATCTCGTCGATTCGCGGCTCAGCCATGAGACTGCCTTATACTGTGTATAACATAGTATGTGTCATTTACTGTATATCACACAGTATTGGATGTCAAACGGAGGCATCGATCCCGCGGTGCGGGCTCAGATTTCGTCGACAGGGGCGCCTGGGGCCGGCCAGTGCCCGGCCCCAGGTGCAATGTGCGGGCTAGCGGTTCAGCGCGTCGCGGATCTCGCGCAGCAGCTTGACCTCATCGCTCGGCTCGGGCGGGGCTTCCGGTTCGGCCGGCTTCTCTTCCTCGGCCCGCTTGAGTTTGTTCATGACCTTGATTGCGACAAAAATCGCCAGCGCGATGATCAGGAAGTCGATGATGGTCTGCAGAAACTGTCCGTATTTGATCACGACCGCCTCGGTCTCGGCCGGGGCCTGCTGGATGGTCACGCCGAGGTCGGTGAAATCGACTCCGCCGACCAGCACCCCCACCGGCGGCATGATCACGTCCTTGACCAGCGACGAGACGATCTTGCCGAACGCGGCGCCGATGATGATCCCCACCGCCATGTCCATCACGTTGCCGCGCAGGGCAAACTCTTTGAACTCTTTGATTAACGCCATTGAACGATCCTCCTCAGTTTGCGCGCACTCCCCAGTGCTCGCGCCCCGCGACGCTAGCGCGGGCACAGCTTAAGTCTTTGACCTACGAATGCAAGCGGGTTAGAGGCTGATCCCGGCCAGGCGGAACGGGTCGCACTGGCCGATGTCGCCCGAGTTCAGGCCGCGGGTCAGCCATTCGACCCGCTGACCCGAGGTGCCGTGGGTGAAAGAATCCGGGCGCACGGTCTTGCCGGCACGCTGCTGCAGCCGGTCGTCGCCGATGGACTCGGCCGCGGTCAGGCCTTCCTCGACGTCGCCACGCTCCATCCAGCGGCGCTGCTGATTGGCGTGATAGGCCCAGACCCCGGCCAGGCAGTCGGCCTGCAGCTCCATCAGCACCGAAAGCTGGTTGACTTGAGCGCGGTCGCCGGAGCTGCGCTGAAGCTGGCGCACGCGCGGCTCGATGCCGGTGATATTCTGCACGTGGTGGCCGACCTCGTGGCCGATCACGTAGGCGCGGGCGAAATCCCCCGGAGCCCCGAGGCGCTCGAGCTGGCGGAAAAAGCCCAGATCAAGGTAGACCTTG
>JBFGYD010000119.1:0-6724 GCA_041587615.1 Lysobacterales bacterium | reverse complement strand
TCGCCATAGTGGATCTTGTGGATCATCACTTTCATGTCCACCGTGTTGCCGGTGTCCGGATCGATCACCTCATCGGTGTGGCACAGGATGCACAATCCCGTTTCGCGGCGGAAACCGCCGTGGATCGCCAGCGGATCGTGGCAGTTGTTGCAGCCCTCGGTCGTGACCAGCTCTCGGGGGTGCGGTTCGCCGCCGGCCGGAACGAAATGCAGCACCTTGTTGACGACGTTGACGCCGATGTCGAACTCGTTGAGGTTGCGGTCAGCATAGATGCCGATCGTGTGGGTGGCGTTCATGTCATAGTCGGCGGGCAGCTTGAACCCGAACGTGTAGGTGTAGATGCCCTCGTCGATTTTTTCGAAACTGCCGCCCGAGTCCGAGGTCGGCTGCTCCGCGGAGTCCCCGGTAATCGGACTCGTCTGGGTGCGCGTGATGTAGTTCACGTACTGTCCGACCTCGTCCTCCTCGTGCTCCTCTCCTTTGTGTTCGGCATCGGCCGGAATGCGGGCGAGCACGAAGCGCGCACGGATCGGTCCGGGGGTGAACACCCCGTCCAGATCCAGCGGCAGGCCGCGGTCGTCGAATACTCCGAAGGTCACCTTGACGGTGCCGTCGGACTCGATCACGATGTCGTCCGCCGTGACCTCGACGACGAGGCCCGGGCGAATGAACAGGATGTCCTTTTCGCTCAGGTAATGGCGCTTGTCGGTCTTCGGGTAAGCCACCAGATCGGCGTCGGATTCGACGCTCAGCGCCGGAGCGCAGGCGACCGCGGTCGCGGCCATCAGGCCCCAAAACAGTTTCATTCTAGCCATCACAAAATCCCCTTCGCGTCAGCATTTAGGGTCATTAATAGTGTTGCCCCGATGGTCCCAAACTCGAAGCTCGGTTTCCACGTATTTGCTTAAGTACATGCTCTTGGTGAAATACGCGTTCTTGAGCCGAATCGCGTATTGAACTTGCGCCGCGCTCAAGAGATGCTCTTAACGTCCGGGTCGGCGGCCGGCGAACGGCGAAAGGAAGACAACCCATGCATGCGAAATACGCGCTCCTCGCTGCCTTGGCATTCAGTCCCTGGCTCGGCGCCCAAGAGGCCGAGCCGGAAGCGGCGATACCCTACAGCCGAGACGGCGCGGACACCTGCCTGCGCTGTCACGGCGAGCAAGGCGCGTCTCCGGTACTGGACATCTTCAAGACCCGCCACGGCCACCGTGGCGATCCTCGCGCGCCGTTTGGCACGGGCCAGCTCCAGTGCGAATCCTGTCACGGACCGGGCGGCGAGCACGCCGGGCGCGTGCGCCGCGGCCAGGAGCGGCCGGCGATCGGCTACTTCGCGGCGGGCTCCGGCGCCACGACCGAGGAAGAGAACCAGATTTGCCTCGGCTGCCACGAGGGCGGCCATACCGCCGGCTGGCCTGCGAGCGTGCACCAGCAGAACGACCTGGGCTGCACCAGTTGTCACCGGATGCATGTCCTCGAAGACCCGGCGCTGGACACACGCACCCAGCCCCAGGTCTGCTACGAATGCCACCAGCGGCAACGCGCCGACAGCCTGAAGAACTCGACCCATCCGCTGCGCTACGGCAAGATCGCCTGCTCGGACTGCCACCAGCCGCACGACTCTACCTTCGACCATTCCCTGGTCGAGAGCACCGTCAACGAGACCTGCTACGGTTGCCACGCCGACAAGCGCGGGCCGCACCTGTGGGAACACCCGCCGGTGGAGGAAGACTGCGGCTCCTGCCACCGCCCGCACGGCTCCAATCATCCGGCGCTGCTGACGCTGCGCTCCCCGCTATTGTGCCAGCAGTGTCATTCACGCTCCGGTCATCCGAGCCTGGCGCTGACCGGCGACGAGCTGGCGGGCGGTGCCGGCGGCAACCGGTCCGCGTTCCTGCTGACCCGGGGCTGCGGCAACTGCCACTCCCAGGTCCACGGCTCCAATCATCCCTCGGGGGTCAATCTGACACGGTAGCAGGCTGGAAATCATGAACACTTACCACAAGACCATCGCCATTTCGCTGCTGACCCTGGTTTGGGGCGCCGCATCGGCCCAGCAGGCGCCGGATACCTCGAGCTGGGTCTGCGAGTTCTGCCCGCCGGCCGAGAGCCAGTCCGGATCGTTTTCGCTCGGCGTGGGCTGGGTCGACGATCTTTCGTACAAGTTCGAGGATTTCACCGGGCTCGACGAGGGCGGGTATTTGGTCGCCGGCGGCAGCGCGTTGCGCACCACCGAAACCGATTATTGGCGCTTCGACGCCCACCAGCTCGGACTTCGATCGCGCGAAATCGCGGTCGACGGCGGCAAGCCGGGCAGTTACCGGCTGCGGCTGGCCTATGTCGAACTGCCGCAGTTCATCACCGATTCGGCAAGGAGCATCTACCCGAACGCCGGCGACGGCAGCCTGGTTTTGCCGGCGGGCTGGGTCAGCGCCCCCAACACCCAGGGGATGACGGCGCTGGATGCCAGCCTGCGGCCGCTGCGCCTGCGCCAGGACCGGGAGCGCTTCGACGTGGGGGTCGCGCTGACCCCGCCCGGGCGCTGGCGCTACAAGGTCGATTACAGCCACGAATTGAAAGAGGGCGTGCGCGCGATCGGCGGCGGCTTTCTGTTCACCTCGAGCCTGCTGCCGACGCCGGTCGACTACGTGACCGATCAGGTCGACGTCAGCGCCGTTTACGCGGCCGAGAAGTGGCAGGCCGAACTGTCCTATTACGGCTCGTTTTTCAATAACGACGAGGACAGACTCACATGGGAGAACGCTTTCAACCCGCTGTTTCCCGGCGCCGCCGGCGGTCAACTTGCGCTGGCGCCGGACAACGAGTTCCATCGCCTGGGTCTGGCGGGCACCTATCGCGCCGGTGAGCGCACGCGCCTCACCGGCAGCATCGGCATCGGGCGCATGCTTCAGGACGACGATTACCTGCCTTACACCGTAAACGTGGGCCTGCCGGCCGCGCCCCTGCCGCTGAATTCGCTGGACGGGGAAGTCGACGTGATCGACCTGATCGCGCGCCTGGATTCCCGCCTCGGCGCGCGCACGCGGGTGGAGGTCCAGTACCGCTACTACGAGCGCGACAACGACTCCAGCGTGGCCGCCTACCAGCCGGTCACGATGGACCTGTTCGTCAACGAACCGCGGCTCAACCGACCCTACAGCTATGACCGCCAGACGTTGAACGCCGAAGCGAGCTATCGGCTCAACTCGGCGGTTCGGATAGCGGCCGGGGTTGAGTATGAACAGTTCGAGCGCTCGCGCGCCGAAGCATCCGACACCGACGAGGGCTCTGCCTGGGCGCGGCTGCGGCTGGGCCTCGGCCAGCGCATCGATGCCAACATCCGGCTGAACTACTCGGATCGCAACGGCGACGACATCGATCCCGCCGCCGAGCTGGCGGCGACGGAAAACCCGCTGCTGCGCAAATACCACTACGCCGATCGCGAACGCCAGGAAGTCCGGGCGATGATTACGCTGAGTCTGCTCGAGGACGTCCAGCTCACCCTCGGCGGCGGCTATGCCGAGGACGACTACGACCAGTCGATCCTCGGCCTCAACGACAGCGAGTATCAGGACGTGTCGATCGACCTGTCGATCGCGCCGAACGAAAAGGGGTTGCTGCACGCGTTCTACACGCTGGAGAACATCGAGACCGAGGTCAGCAACAACGAGGCGCTGACCGGAACCGACTGGTTCGGCGACACCGAGGACACGATCCAAAGCTTTGGGGCCGGCATCGAATTCCGCAACATCAAGGACAAGAAGATCGATCTATCGGTCGACTACGTGTACTCGCGTGCCGAAGGCGAGTATCGGATCGACGACGGCCGCGACGCGGCGCCGTTCCCGGACCTGACCACCCGCCTGGAGGGGGTCCGGGTGCGCCTCAACTATCCACTGCGCGGCGGCGCGGAGTTGGTCCTGGATTACTACAACGAGCGCTTTCGCAGCAGCGACTGGGCGCTGGACGGGGTGGATCCGGACGAAATCTTCAATTTCCTGTCGCTGGGCGAGGTCGCGCCTCGCTACAACGTCGACAGCGTCGCGATTTTTTATCGAAAGACGTTTTGAAGCACCTATCGCACGAGCGTAACCAGCCCACCCCGGTTGCGCGCAACACCGATGGCGGTCTAGAGTCGCTTTTCTTGGCAAGCTGAGGGGCACCGATGCAGCAGTCTTTGACCCGAACCGGGCCGGCGCCGGCGGATTTCGCCGGTGACTCCAAAGCACGCGCGGCCAAACGGCTGTTCCACGCGACCCGGCCCCGATTCTTCCCGGCCTCGATCCTGCCGGTGCTGGTCGGCAGCGCCTGGGGTTTCGCGGTTGCCGGACGGTTTGACGCGGTGGTATTCGCGCTAGCGCTGATCGCCACGGTCCTGGTGCACGCCGGCGCCAACGTGCTCAACGACGTCGGCGATGAGATCGGCGGCAGCGATCGCGGAAACGAGGATCGCATCTATCCCTACACCGGGGGCTCGCGCTTCATTCAGGCCGGGATCATGGACTTGCGGCAGATGCGGCGCTTGGGCATCGGTCTGCTGGCGCTGGCGGTGCTGCCAGGCCTGGGGCTGCTGTTGATCAAGGGGCCGGCGATCCTGCTGTTCGGCCTGGTCGGGATAGCGCTGGCGGTGACCTACTCGCTTAGCCCGCTTCAGCTCGCCTCGCGCGGGGTCGGCGAGGCCGCGGTCGCGGTGGGCTTCGGCGTCCTGCCGGTCAGCGGTGCGGCCTGGCTGCAATCGGGGAGTATCGACGTCAGCGTCGGTTTGTTTTCGGTGCCGGTCAGCCTGTGGGTGGCGGCGATCCTGCTGATCAACGAGGTGCCGGACATCGCCGCCGACGGCGCGGCCGGCAAGCGCACCCTGGCCGTGCGGCTGCGGCGGCGCGGCACCGCCGTGCTTTACGCGGCCCTGCACCTGGGGGCGCTGGCCGCGTTTGCGCTATTGGTGATCCAGCGCGGCGCGCATTGGTGGACTCTGCTGGTCCCGGTCGCGCTGGCGATCATGGCGCTGGCGGCGGCGCGGGAAATCGGGCGCGGGGCTGACTTCAAACGCCCGATTGAAGCCACCCTCGGCATTCACACGATCGGCTCCATCTGGCTGATCGCGGTCGTTCTAAGCGGCGCTTTGAGTTAGTCCGGATGTTGCGCGAAGGCGCGGCGGCCCGCGCCACGATTTCAATGTTGTCACCGTCGCTCGCCGCGGCCCACCCCGGTCACGCGACCCCGGCCTAGTTCACGGCCCCCTGCACGGGTGGGAATGCGTGCTGCTGGCCGCGCTCGCGGTGCTGGTCTCGGCCCGCGTTTTCCGGCGCCGCTAGCCGAACCCGTCCAGCAAACGCCGAAGCCCGATCCGATTGATTACGGCGCGCAAACCCCGGTGGCGCCGATCGGCGGCCCGGTCAGCGGCATGATGTCGAAGCTCAGGTTCCCCAGCGGTGAGGTGATCTCGACGGTGGCCAGCGTGCAGCTCTGCCAGGTCACCTTGATGTTGCCCGCGCCCGTGCGCACCACGTCGCTCGGGTCGAACGCGTCCCCGAACTGGGCTCCCGAGGTCACCACCACTGGCACGTCCGCCATGTTGCCCTGGATCGGCGCCGAGCCCACCAGCCAGGCCTGGCGCCCGGACGTGTTGTTCTCGTAGGTGAAGTAAAACAGCACCAGCGTCGGGACCCCGTCGAATTCGGCGATGTTGAAAATGAAACCCTCGCCGTCGCGGTCCAATCGGAACCACGAGCCCGAATAGCCGCCGTCGATCGCGATCCCGGACGGCGCCGCGGCGCTTGTCTTGGCCGGCGCCTGGCACGCCCCCTGCACCCCGATCGGCGCCGGGGTCAGGCGCATCGCCTCGTAGCTGACCGCCGGAAACAAGGTCGAGTTCGACTCGATCAGGATCCGGTTGCAGTCGAGCACCGTGACCTTGACGTGGCCCCAGTCGGTGCGGGTCACGTCCGCCGGGTCGAACGGCGCGCCGAACTGCGCTCCGTCGGCGATGATCACCGGGACGGATGCCTTGTCGCCGATCAGCGGCGCCGAGCCGATCACCCAGGCCTGGCGGCCACTCGTGTTGTTCTCGAACGTGAAGTAATACAGCACCAAGGTCGGCACCCCGCCGACGACGGCGATATCGAAGATGAAACCCTCGCCGTCGCGCTCGGAGGCGAACCACGAGCCGGCCAGGGTGCCGTCGATCGTGATCACGTCGTCACCGTCGAACGCGGCCTGGTCCTGCACGAACAGCGGGTCGTTGGGCGCGTGCTGATAGACCCGGGTGCTGCCGTCAGTGGTGTCGCGCACGGTCACGGTGAAGTTGTTCATCGCCGAGTCCGGGAACACCGTGTACTTGACCCAATACTGGTCGTTGGCGGCGCTGCCGTCCGCGATGCTGACGAACACGTCGAAGAAGGTCGGGTTGCCGAACAGGAATCCGGCCGTGCCGTCGGCCAGGCGTTGCGCCTGCTGGTCGGCGCCGAACGCTGCGACCGTGACCTCGAAGCGCCCCTCGTGCAGGCACGCGGTGCTGAAGTCCTCGACGCAGCCGCCCAGCAGCCGCGGCGGCTTCGGGGTGGCCGGCGCCTGCAGCGGCAGCAACGGGCCGAACGACTTCGGGCAGGTCGCAAACGCCGCCGTGTCGGTGATCGGCTCGAACGGCTGCCCCAGCGGGTTGAAGTACTCCATGTCCTCGCCGGTGGTAATGTCGGTCACCGTCAGCGTGACCTCGACGTTGGTC
>JBFGYD010000118.1:0-6802 GCA_041587615.1 Lysobacterales bacterium | reverse complement strand
GCGGCAATCCGACCCACCGCAGCCCGTGGGCTGTAGCACAACGTTTCACTGTCTGCGACCACGGAAAATAGGCGGGAAGCCGGTTTTTTTGCTACCATCGATCGATCACGACCAGGCGATGGGAAAAGGGATTTGAAGCGCGTACTGCTGATCAACCCATCCGCAAAACACAGAGCAGGGGTCACCAGTCTACTCGGAGCTCGCGGATTCTCGGTCGGCGCCGCGGCGTCTTTCCAGGGCGCGCTCGCGGCGCTGTCGGCGGCGGGTTCTCGCGGATCGGATTTGGTCGGTGTGGTTGTTGGCTGGCCGCGCGGCCCGGACCCGGCTTTTCACGCCTTCGTCAACGCGCTGTCGGACCACGCTTACTCGCACCTCGCGGTGCTGCTGGTCGCCGACGAGGTCTCGCCCACCGCGATCGCTTGGCTGAAGCAGCGCAAGCGCTCGGCGCTCCTGCTGTGGAACGACCACTCGGAAATTCCGGACGCGATGGCCAAGCTGCTCGATCCCTATCGCCGCCAGCGCCAGAGCTTCCTCGAGGAGCTGACCGATTATCACCTCCGGGTCCTGTTCGTCGACGACTCGCCAACGGTCAGGATTGCGTTTCGCCGGATGCTGATGAAATACGGCTTCGTGGTCGAGACCGCGGCCAGCGCGATCGAAGGCTACCGCAAGGCCCTGCAGATGCCGTTCGACCTGGCCATCATCGACTATTTCATGCCCGGCCAGAACGGCGTCGCGCTGGTGCGCAAGCTGAGGATGGACCCCAACACGCAGCGCATCGTGACCGCGATTATCACCGGCACTTATTCCGACACGGTGATCAACGAGGCGCTGGCCGCCGGGGCCAGCGAATGCATCTTCAAGAGCGAGGCTCGGGACCTGTTCCTGGCGCGCGTCGCTTCGCTGGCGCGCAGCATCGTGGACCGCAAGTCGATCGACCGCGAGCGGCGGCGGCTGGAGGGGATTTTGCGCTCCGTTGGCGACGGCGTGTACGGCGTGGACTCACGCGGATACATCCAGTTCATCAACCCGGCGGCGCGCGACATACTGGATTTTACCTCGGAGTCGGAGATAATCGGCAGCCGCTCCTACGATTTGTTCCACAATCGATTCGAAGACGGCAAGCCGATGGAGGCCGATTCCTGCTTCCTGAGCCAGTGCTATCAGACCGGCAATCAGATCAGCGGCTGGCAGACCACCTTCTGGTCGCACTCGGGAAGGGCCATCCCGGTCGAATGCACCGTGTTTCCGCTCGAAATCGACGGACAGCGGCGTGGTTCGGTGGTCGCGTTTCGGGACGTTTCGGCGCGCAAGCAGCTGGAAGAGGAGCTGCGCTGGCAGGCCACCCACGACTCGCTGACCAAGCTGCACAACCGCTCCCATTTCGAGACCGAACTGGAGCAGGAGCTGCATCGGCTCAAGCGCAGCGATCAGGTCAGCGCGCTGTTGTTCGTGGACCTGGACCGCTTCAAATACATCAACGACACCGCCGGCCACACCGCCGGGGACCGCCTCCTGCTGGAAGTGGCCGAGCGCCTGAGCGGGCGGCTGCGGATCTCCGATTCCCTGGCGCGGATCGGCGGTGACGAATACGCGGTCATCCTGCGCAACGTGCGCTCGGGCTCGATCAAGCTGGCGGCGGATCAGTTTCGCCATTCGCTCGAGGAGACGCCGTTTCATTACGGTGGCAAGCAGTACCTGATCAGCGCCACCGTCGGGGTCGCTCTGATGGACCGCGATACGGTCTCGCCGGGTGACGTCATGGCCAACGCCGACATCGCCTGCCATTTGGCCAAAAACCAGGGCCGCAACCGGGTGCACGTGTTTTCCAGCGAGACCGACCAGAAAGCCGCGATGGATCTCGAGCTGGGTTGGTCGACGCGACTTCGCAACGCGCTTTCCAAGGACCTGTTCACGCTGTGGTTCCAGCCGATTCTGGCCGCCGATCGGATCAATTTCGAAGAGCTGCCGCTGCAGGAGGGATCGCTCTGGCGCCAGCACCATCCCGCTCGGCGCGGCGAAACCGCGGCCTATGAAGTCCTGCTCAGACTCAAGGACTCGGGCGGCAACCTGATCGCGCCGGATGCGTTTCTGCCGACCGCGGGGCGCTTCAACATGATGGTCGACATCGATCGCTGGGTAATCGAAAAAGCGTTCAAGACCCTCGGCGAGCTGGTCGCCGCCGGACGGTCTCTGTGCTTCTCGGTCAACCTCTCCGAGCAGTCGGTGCTGGATCCGGAGCTGATCGATTTCGTTGCCCGGCAGCTTGATGAGAACCAGCTCGATGGCTCGCACGTGACCTTCGAACTGGCCGAGGCGGTGGCGGTGACCAACGTAGAGGCCACCAAGCGAATGGTGTCCGAACTCAAGGCGCTGGGATGCCGCATCGGGCTGGACGATTTTGGCACCGGATTCGCGTCGTTTACCCATCTGAAGCAAATCGACGTCGATTATCTGAAGATCGACGGCGCCTACATGCGAAACGCCGGGCACGATCCAATCAACGCGGCGGTGCTGGCGGCGATCGCCAAGATCGCCCATGCCCTGGGCAAGGAGACGATCGCCGAATGCGTGGACTCGGCGACCATCGTTGAGTCGCTCAAGAACAGCGGGATCGACCAGCTCCAAGGCTATTTCATCGCTCGCCCGCAGCAAAACCCGGAATCTCCGCCGGGCGGCAACGTTACTCCGATCAGCCGCGGTCTGGCCGGCTGATCCTGCGGCCTAACCCGGAAGCCGATGCGCAGTCTCAACGGCAAGACGCTGTTCGTGTCCGGCGCCAGCCGCGGCATTGGGCTGGCCATTGCGCGGCGCGCGGCCCGGGACGGGGCCAACGTCGTCATCGCGTCCAAGACAAAAACCCGCCACCCAAAGCTGGAAGGCACGATATTTACCGCCGCCGAAGCGATCGAGGCCGCGGGCGGGCAGGCGCTGCCGGTGGTTTGCGATATCCGGCACGAAGACCAGGTCGGCGCCGCGGTCGAGCAGGCGGTGGCCCGCTTCGGTGGCATCGACATCTGCGTCAACAACGCCAGCGCGATTTACCTGGCCGGCACGCTGGAAACGCCGATGAAGCGCTATGACCTGATGCACCAGGTCAACGCCCGCGGCACCTTCCTGGTGTCCCAAACCTGTCTACCGCATTTGCTCGAGGCCTCGAATCCGCACATCCTGAATATCTCGCCGCCGCTGAACCTGGAAGAGCGCTGGTTCGCTCCGCACACCGCGTACAGCATCGCCAAGTACGGCATGAGCCTGTGCGTGCTGGGCATGGCCGGAGAGTTCCGCGACGCCGGGGTCGGCGTCAACGCGCTGTGGCCGCGCACCACGATCGCCACCGCGGCCGTGGCCAATCTGCTCGGCGGCGAGGCGATGCTGCGCCGCTCCCGCAAGCCCGAGATCATGGCCGACGCCGCCTGGCACATTTTGACCCGTCCGGCGGCCGAGGTCAGCGGCAACTTCTTCATCGACGACGAGGTGTTGGCCGATGAGGGCATCGAGGATCTTTCCCGATACGCGGTCGAGCCCGGGGTGGAGCTGCAGCCGGATTTCTTCGTATGAGCAACGCCGAGACCGGGCGCGCGCAGGGGCTCGACAAGAGGGTCGAGCTGCTGGGAATCGGGCATATCCGGCGGCACATCTTCCTGTGCTGTGACCAGACCAAGCCCAAGTGCTGCGACAGGGAAGAGAGCCTTGAGTCCTGGGGCTACCTGAAGCGCCGTTTGGCCGAGCTGGGCTTGCTGCGGGCCGGCGGCGTCTACCGCACCAAGGCCAACTGCCTGCAGGTCTGCGAGCAGGGCCCGATCGCGGTCGTGTATCCCGAGGGAACCTGGTACCACTCCTGCACCCCCCAAGTTCTCGAGGAAATCATCCAGCAACACCTGATCGGCGGCCGCCCGGTCACGCGATTCAGCTTCGCCCAGCACCCGTTGATGGCCGGCCTCGGGTAACTTTCCGAATTCGCGGTGATCCGGCCGCCCTAGTGTCAAAAACTATCAACTACCTCCCGTTCTGAAGCCGTCGCGGGGTTAAATTGTCGCCGCCTGCCTCGCCATAGCGCACTTGCGACGCGCCCGGGGCGGTTTTTTTTGACCCATGGGAGGACTGACAAATGGAGACTCTGAACACAACCCTTTCCGAGCTTCAGGCCAGCCTGGGCGATACCCTGCCCGGGATGCTCGGCGGCCTGTCGATCCTGCTCGTCGGCTGGCTGCTCGCGGTAGTCGCGCGGGCCGGGACCGGCAAAGTCCTGAGTGGGATCGGCCTGAACCGCCGCTTTCAGGGCGAGGAAGACGAGGGCATGAATCTGGAAGGCCTTATTGCCCGGATCGTGTTTTGGCTGATCATGGTTATTGCGCTGGTCGGGTTTTTCAGCGCCATCCGGCTGACGTCGGTGTCGGGGCCGCTGCAGGGGATGGTCGACAAAGTGCTCGATTTCCTCCCCAACCTGATCGCGGGCCTGGTCATCGGCCTGATCGCGTGGGCGCTCGCGCGTCTGGTCCGTTACCTGATCGAAAAAGCGTTGGGGGCGACCGATCTGGACGACAAGGTATCGGCCGGAGCCGGGATGGCGCCAATGAGCCAAAACCTGGGGCAGGTGGCGCAGTGGCTCGTGCTGTTGCTGTTTCTACCGGTGATCCTCGGGGTGCTGAAGCTCGATGGCTTACTGGAGCCGGTGCGCGGCATGGTCGACAAGATCCTGGCGATGGCTCCGAACGTGTTCGCGGCCGCCGTACTCGGGTTCGCCGGCTGGTTCGTGGCCCGCATCCTGCGCGATCTGGTGGTCAACCTGCTGCTGACGGTGGGTTTCGACAAGCTCGGCGAAAAAGCCGGCTTCAGCGACTCGCTGAAACTCTCCAAGCTGGCCGGCACCCTGGTGTTCGTGTTCGTGTTCGTGCCGGCCCTGATCGCCGCCCTCAATGCGCTCCGAATCGACGCGATTTCCGGTCCCGCGACCGACATGCTGGGAGCGATGATGGCGGCCATTCCAGATCTGTTTGCGGCGCTGATCATCCTCGCGGTGGCGATCGTGGTATCGCGCTTCGTCGCTAATATTCTCAAGACCCTTCTGTCCGGTGCCGGCGCGGACGACATCCCGGCAAAAATCGGGCTGACCCACCTGTCGCAGAGCGGTTTCCTACTGTCGGGTTTCGTGGCGCGGGTGGCGGCGATCTTCCTGATCCTGTTCGCCAGCGTCGAGGCGGCCAACCAGCTCGGCTTCGACGGGGTCTCGGAACTGGTCACGATGTTCATCGAGTTCGCGGGTTCGCTGCTGCTCGGCATCGTCATCCTGTCGGTGGGCTTCTGGCTCGCTGGATTGGCTCACAGCGCGATCCTGAAGATCGTCGGGGAAGGCGCCGACACCGTAGCCGCCATCGCCCGCTTTGCGATCCTGCTTCTGGTCGCGGCCATGGGCCTGCGCGCGATGGGGATCGCAGACGACATCGTCAATACCGCGTTCACGCTCATTCTCGGCGCCGTCGCGGTGGCGCTGGCGCTGTCGTTCGGCCTCGGCGGACGCGAAGCCGCCGGCCGCCAGATGGAATACTGGCTGGGGGCATTGCGGAAGTAAATAATTCCCGGCGGCGAAGACGCGGCACAGGCCGGCAGTACGCCGGCCTCGTGCTCGAAACGCCCTACAGCGGGAACGTGCCGGCTCGGCTCAGCATGCCGGGAACGGGCCGGTTGAGCACGGTGCCGAGCCAGCCGGCCGCGCGAATCGTCTCTTCCAGGTCCAGCCCGGTCTCCCAGCCCATGCGCTCGAGCATGAACAGCAGGTCTTCGGTCGCGATGTTGCCGGTTGCCCGCGGCGCAAACGGGCAGCCGCCGATGCCGCCGATGCTCGCGTCCAGGATGCGTACCCCGGCGTTCAACGCGGCGTGGGCGTTGGCGAATCCGGTGTTGCGGGTGTTGTGGAAATGGGCGCGCAGCGGAACGTCTCCGATCGCGTCGCCAACCGCCGCGAAGCTCTCTTCGACCTGGGTCGGGACCGCTACGCCGATGGTGTCTGCCAGAGCAATTTCTCGCGCTCCGGCGCGCGCCAGTTCGGCCGCGATTTCGACCACCCTATCGAGCGGAATCTCGCCCTCGAACGGGCATCCAAAAGCGACCGAGATCGTCGCCTGGGCGCGCAATCCGGCGCTGTTGGCGGCGGCAATCAGTTGAATGCACATTTCGATGCTCTGGTCCACGCTCTGGCGCTGGTTTTCGCGACCGAAGCGGTCGCTGGCGACCGCGACGCAGCCGATCTCGCTGACCCTGCCCGTCGCGAGCGCGCGGTCCAGGCCCTTGCGATTCAGCACCAAGGCTACGAACACCGCTTGCTGACCGTTCGGCAGGGCAGCGCACACCGCCTCGGCGTCCGCCATTTGCGGCACCAGCTTGGGATGCACGAAGCTCGCGACCTCGATCCGACGCACCCCCGCGCGCAGCGCCCGGTCGATCAGCTCGAGCTTGTTCTCGGTGGCGACCACTCCCGGCTCGTTCTGCAGTCCGTCGCGCGGGCTGACCTCGACGATTTCGACGCGCTTTTCCATCGCCCGATTATAGACCTATCGCGCTCGTGACCGGGGTTGCCGGCAGCGCTGCGGCCGGCGCCGGGGCGATTGCGCCGGTGAGCCAAATATGGCAGTTTGAGAGATCGTTTTGCGAATTCGCCCGCGCCTCTTCGTCGGCGTCGGACTGGTGGATTTCGCCGACCGTAATTGACCAGGGAGAAACGCATGGCAGAGAAGAACAGCGGCGCGGGGCTGCGCGGGCAGTCGGCCGGGCAGACCGCGGTCTGCACCGTCGGCGCCGAGGG
>JBFGYD010000117.1:0-6809 GCA_041587615.1 Lysobacterales bacterium | reverse complement strand
GATCTCGCCCTCGCCGTCGACGAACGCGTAGCGGTTGGCGACCTCGCCGTGGTAGTTCGCGGCCAGCGCGCGCAGCGGCCAGCGCGCCTGAATCCGTTCGATCAGTTCGGCCGAGCTTACGACCTGCCGGCGCCGCCAGTCGTTGATGCTGCCCACATCCATGTATTCGATGAAGCGCACGATGACCCCGGTGCCGCGAAAATAGTCCACGATGTCCAGCGCGCCGTCGTCGTTCAAACCCCGCTGCAGCACCGTGTTGACCTTGAGCGGCTCAAACCCGGCTCGCTGCGCGTGCCGGATGTTCTCGAGTACCGGCCCCAGGCGGCCGCGTCCGCCGCTCATGCGCTCGAAGGTGGCCTCGTCGAGCGAGTCCACGCTAACCGTAACCCGGTCCAGTCCGGCCTCGCGCAGCGCCGCGGCGTAGCGGTCCAGCAGCACGCCGTTGGTGGTCATCGCCAGGTCCTCGACGCCGTCGATCGCGCGCAGGCGACGCACCAGATCAGGCAAGCCGGGGCGCAGGAGCGGCTCGCCGCCGGTCAGGCGCAGCTTGCGCACCCCGAGCCCCACCAGCAATCGCGCGAGGCGCTCGATTTCGTCGAAGTCGAGCTGCTCGGAGCGGTGCAGAAACGGGTGGCCCTCCGGATACTTCTCGGCCGGCATGCAGTAGGGACAGCGGAAATTGCAGCGGTCCATGACCGAGATGCGCAGATCCTGGAGCGAACGGCCCAGGCGATCGCGTACCAGAGCTTCTGCAGCCGGCTCGGCGGGGACATGTTGCGAATTCTTGCTCATCGTCTACCAGCGGTAAAGTCTGGCCGCGTAGCCGGCCGGGAACACCTCGTGTTCGGCCTCCAGTTCCACAAATCCGTCGCTGCCGGTGAGCGACGCAAAATCGCCGGAGGTGTTGGTCGGGCGCGGTTTCGCCAGCCCGATCCCGGCCCCGCTCCAGCTCACCTTGACCGGCAGAAACCAAGTCAGCGGAGGCGCGAACTCGACCTGCTGGGTCAGCGCGACCATCGGCAATTCTGGCATTTTTGCGCCCATCGAACCATAGATGGCCGGGATCACGTGGCGCACCAGACAGACCAGCGTGGAGACCGGATTGCCGGGCAGCGCGAATACCGGCTTGGCCGCGGCGCTGATGCCGAACCACATCGGCTTGCCCGGCCGTTGGGCCACCTTGTGCAACACCAGCTCGATGCCAAGCGCCGACAGGATTTCCGGCACGTAGTCGTATTTGCCCATCGAGACCCCGCCGCTGAGAATCAGCAGGTCGTTGGCCTCGTGCGCGCGTGCGATCTCCCGCTTCAGGATTTCGACCTCGTCGGGCAGCGTCAACCGGGTCACCGTCGCCAACCCGCGCTGGTTCAGCGCGGCCTCGATCGCGCGGTCATTCGAAAGGCGAATCTGGTACGGCGCCAGGTCCAGGCCCGGCGCCACCAGCTCGTCTCCGACCGAAATCACCGCCACCGCCGGCCGCCGGGCGACCTCGACCTCGGGCTGACCGGCGGAAGCGAGCACCGCCATCTCGGGGGCGCGGATCAGGGTGCCGGGCTTGAGCAGCGTCTCGCCGGCGCGGTAGTCGGAGCCGCGCGGGTGGACGTGTCCGCCGGGGTCGAGCCGATAGTCCTCCTCGATCGCCGCCCGGCCAGCCTCGAGGCGGACCCGCTCGATCGGGATGACGCAGCCGGCGCCGGTGGGCAGCATCGCCCCGGTCATGATCTCGACGCACTCGTCGTCTGCGTTTACCTCCAGCGCCGGGGCACCCGCGCCCTGGACCCCGACCGAGCGGTAGCGGCGCACGCCCCGTTCCCACCCCGCCCGCGCAATCGCGATCCCGTCCATGGTCACTCGATCGAACGGCGGCTGATCGCGCTCGGCCACCACGGCCTGGCGCAGCACCGCTCCTTGCGCAAGATGCAGCGGCCGGCGCTCGCCTGGCAGCGGCCGGACCGCGGCTCGAATCCGCCGCTCCGCCTCCGCCACGCTGATCAAGCCATGCGACATGCGCGATAGCTCCTCTGTAGTCCCTGGATTAGGCTCGGTAAATTAGATAACGCTCGGCGAAACTCATGCAACACGCGGGCTCAGAAGAACCTCCGCCAGCCACGCTTGTGCGCGCCGCTGGCCTCGAGGATCTCGTCGGCCTCGAGCTCCAGTTCGCCGGCGGCGAGCGTGCGCTTGATTGTCAGCGGATCGTTTTTTTGGTTGTGCGCAAGTAGATCCATCGGCCGGTACCTGGCCGGCGCCTTACCCTCCGCGGTTCGCACCACGATGATCCACGGCTGGGTCCGATGATCGAGGTTCTGGGCCTGAACCAGCGCGACTTCGCCACTGCTCAGCTCCACCAGATTGCCGTTGGGATAGATTCCCAGCGCGCGAATGAACTCGTCGACCACCTGGTCCTGGAACAGCAGGTTGCGGTGTTGATACAGTGCGTCCATCGCCTCGGTTGCGCTCAGTACGCTATCGGAGTAGGGCTTCAAGCTGGTGCGGCTGTCGTACCAGTCGACCAGCCCGGCCAGGCGTGCCAGCATCGGGATGTGATCGCCGGACTTGCCGTGCGGATAGCCGCTGCCGTCAAACCGCTCCTGATGGTGATGGACGATCTCGACGATCTCGGCCGGAACTGCCGGGGCGGTCTTCAACAGCTCGACCCCCAGTTCGACGTAGCCGCGAAGCCGGGCGATTTCGTCCGCCGACGGATCCCTCTTCTCCAGCAGCTTGGCGGGCAGCTTGGTCTTGCCGATCTGGCACAGCAGCGCGCCGCTGGCGACCCGATCGAGCTGCGCCTCGGCCAGCCCCATGTCCCGCGCGAGCACCGTCGCCAGCACCGCCGCCCGGACCGCGTGCCCAACGATGTAAGTGTCCGGATCATGGAGCTTGCGCATCCACACCATTGCTTCCGGATTGCGGATCACGCTCGCGATCATATCCGCCAGCGGCCGGATTACGATTTCGAAAGTCAACGCCCGCCCCACCCGCACGTCGTTGTAGAGCTGCTGGGTGCTGCGGCTGAGGGTGTCGTAAACCGGTCCGGCACGCTTGAACTCGCGCCGGAAATCACCCGGTGACGGATAGTAGTCGGGCCGAGTCGGAATCGGCGTCGCAAAGACGCCGTCCGCGCCGGTGCTGGAATTTGCGTCTTGTTCGACCCCGTTGACGTCAGTGTCTTGTGTCATGGCGATCCGATCGCTCTTTTTCAGCCGACAAGGATACCGCCGCCGAGGATCGAGCGACAAACATTGACTGTTGCGCATCGGTGACGTTCCCCCGCCCGCTGGCCTCGGTATAGACTGCCCGTCCCTGCCCGACAAACCGATCCCTGGTGACCCATGCCGGCCGATCCTCAATTCAGCCCCCGCGAAACCACCATTCGCCGCAGCCTGCTCAACAACATGCTGTTCATGGTGACCCTGTTCGCGCTGGTCGTGCTGGTCGCGATCTTCCTGGGCGCCGAGCAACTGACCCAATCGCTGTCGCGAGTCCTGATCGGCCAGGCGATCGACCGCACCGAGGAAGAGGTCAAGCAGTTCATAGAGCCGGTCGAGAAGACCCTGCAAATCGTCGCGGAGTGGGTCTCCGGCGGCCGTTTCGACCCCGCCACCGGCGAGGGCGGCCGGGAGCTGCTGCTGCCCCTTTTCAGGGTCTATCCGCAGCTCTACGGGGGTCTGGTGGTCGACTCGAATGCGCAGGTCATGCACGTGAATCGCTTCGAGGACGACTGGCGCCTGTATCTGGTCGATGGCGACGGCCGGCGGGGGGCACGCTCGCTGTTTCCGCTCAGCGGTACCGGAACCTGGTCACCGATCGATTACGATCTCGATCCCAGTGAGCGACCCTGGTACCAGGGTGCGATCGACAGCGGCCCGGGCGAGATTTACTGGACCGACGCGTATCGCTTTTTCGCCAGCGGCTACCCGGGAATCACCGCCGCGATCCGGGCCAGCGGCCCCGACGGCGCCGACTGGATGGTCGCGCTGGACGTGCTGCTGGAGGACATCTCGGATTTCACCCGCCGTTTCAACGTCGGCTACGAGGGCGTCGTCCTGGTCACCGACGGCACCGGCCAGCTGATCGGGCTGCCGAATCTGCCCCGCTTCGCCGCCCAGAGCGCCCGCGAGCAGGCCTACTTGAAGCGCCCTCAGGAACTGGACTTCAACCTCGCCACCGACGCCGCCGCGGCGTTCCAGCCGGATCCGACGGGCAGCGTCTCGCTGGAGCCGGTCCGGTTCCGTAGCGAAGGGCGGGTGTGGTGGGGCCAGGGCAAGTGGATTCCGCTGAACCGCAGCCGCGAGCTTTTCACCGGCGTGCTGGTCCGAGAGGGCGAACTGCTAGGAAGCATCAAGCAGCTCCGGGTCTTGTTGCTGACCGTGATCTTCCTGGTCACCGTGTTCGCCGTCTACCGCGCCGCCGTACTGGCGCGCCGCTACAGCCAGCCGATCCGCTCGCTCGCCGACCAGAGCCTGCGCATCAGCGAGGGCAATCTGGAGGACACGCCGCCGATCCGCTCCTCGCTGACCGAGGTCAACCACCTGGCCCGCTCGCACGAGCAGATGCGCAAGGGGCTGGCCAATCTGCTGCGCCTGGAGGACGACCTTCAGCTCGCCCGCCAGATTCAGCAGAAGACGTTTCCTCGCAGTTTTCCCAAGACGGTCCATTACGACATCAGCGCCGGCTCACTGCCGGCCGACGCCACCGGAGGTGACACCTTCGACGTGGTCGGCATCAATCGGGCCGACGGCCAGGTCCGGATCACCGAAAATCGGCCCGACGAGATCTACCTGATCCTGGCCGACGTCACCGGACACGGGGTTGGACCCGCGCTGACCGCCTCGCAGGTGCGCGCGATGTTCCGTATGGGCGTTCGCATCGGCCGCCCGGTCAATGAAATCGCCGCCCACATGAACGACCAGCTCACCGCCGACGCCCACGGCGGGCGCTTCGTGACCGCGTGGCTGGGGTCGATCGACCGCCACGCCGATCGCATCCTCATGCTCTCGGCGGGCCAGGCGCCGATTCTGCAATACATCCGCGAAGAGGACCGGGTCGAGCGAATCCCCGCCGACACCCCGCCGTTTGGCGTCACCGCCGATCACGAGCTGGCGCGTTTGCGCGAGGTCATCCTGAAGCCCGGCGATATTCTGGCCGTGCTCTCTGACGGCGTGTTCGACGCCAAGGCGTTTGACGGCGAGCGCTTCGGCGACCTCCGGGTGGAGGAGTTGATTCGGGTCAATGCCCGTAAACCGGCCCAGGACATCATCCTGGCAATCCGTGATGAGCTGCGGCGTTTTCTAAACGACTCCATCGCGCACGACGATCAGACCGGCATTTTGATCAAGCGCGTCTAGTGTCCTGTCCCGCATGTTGCATGTGTCACTGAGCTGGGCGTATTGACTCGTTGGACCTGTCGATCATCATCGTCAACTACCGCGCCTGGGATGACCTGGCGCTGTGCTTGAGTTCGCTGGTGGCGCTCAAGCAATCGGCATCGCCGACCTGCGAGGTGCTGGTCGTGGACAACGCCTCCGGCGACGGCTTCGTGGAGCTTTTCGAGCGCCGCTTCCCGTGGGCGCAATTCTTGGCCAACAAGGACAATTTCGGTTACGCCCACGGCTGCAACCTGGGCGCCGCTGCCGCGTCGGGCGAACAACTGTTGTTCCTCAATCCGGACTGCCGCGATCCCGGCGGTCAGATCGAACGTCTGCTGGCGCTCAAGCTCGCCGCACCCGAGGTCTCGATCCTCGCTCCGCGTCAGGTCGACCTGAAGGGGCGCCCGCGAAAGGTCGCCGACCGCTTCCCAGGACTGCTGATGCTTTTCGGGCCGGCGCGGGCGCTGGCGCGGGCGGTGAGTCCGCGACGGTTCCCGGACGCCCGCAAGCCTTCGGCCGATCTGCAGCGGGTCGACTGGGTGTCCGGCTCGGCGCTGATGATCTCGGCGGAGAGTTTGCGCCGGCTCAAGGGCTGGTGCGACCAGTTCTGGCTCTACAGCGAAGACGTCGACTTGTGCCGCCGGGCCGCCAACGCCGGCATGGCCGCCGCGGTGGCCGGCGACGTTTGTCTGATCCACCGCCACGGCGCATCCACCCGGGCAACGCCCGCGGTGTCCGCGTTGACCCGCGGCGAGACCGTGATCTCGAAGCATCTGTACGCCCACCGCCACCTGCCAGGGCCGCGCGGCTGGCTGTATCACGCGTTGCTGATCGCAGCTCGCTACCTGCCACGCGCGCTGCCGGCCTTGCTCGCCCCGCTGGTGCCGCTGCGCCGGGTTCGGATCGAGGCCGAGGTCTTCATCGTGCTGAGCCGGTATTATCTGGGCGTGGCCGGAAGCGGGCGCTGGGTCGGGCCGCGCTCGGTCCGGGCCAGAGCACAGTCTTCGTTATACGAAGACGGCTGAATCCAGTCCGCTTCTTTGCCTTTGGCAAATTCGCAAACCGTCTTCAGCCTACCCTTTCGTAGCTCGTTGCCGGTGGACGGGAGGCTTCGTTGAAACCAGACGGCTGAAAACGCGCCGGGCCCGAGGCTGTTGTCTCCGATCAGCGGCGCTCGGCTTGTCGCGGGCCTTGAAGAAAGACAGCAAAGCCGAGCCGATATTAGCCTGTCCTTCCGACAGTCACGGCGGTGAACGGGAGTCCTCCTCGAACCGGCGCTGCATTCGTGGATAATGGCGCCTTGGTTGCAAGCGATGGGGATCCTCGGTGGAAGAGATCAAGGAAATGGTGAAGGAGCCAATCGACGCGTTTCGCGAATTCCTCAAGCTGGAGGCGGCCGGAGGCATCCTGCTGATGGTCGCCGCGGCGCTGGCGCTG
>JBFGYD010000116.1:0-6814 GCA_041587615.1 Lysobacterales bacterium | reverse complement strand
CTTGTCGATTTCATCGATCAACAGGACGGGCTGCACGTCCGATTCGAATGCTTCCCAGAGCTTGCCGCGGACGATGTAATTCGCGATGTCGTGGACGCGATCATCGCCAAGTTGCGAGTCCCGCAGGCGGGCCACCGCGTCATAGTCGTACAGGCCCTGTTGCGCTTTGGTCGTCGACTTGATGTGCCATTCGAACAACGGCCGGTCGAGCGCGGAGGCCACTTCCTGTGCGAGCTGGGTCTTGCCCGTGCCCGGTTCCCCCTTGATCAGGATCGGGCGCTCCAGCGTCACCGCGGCGTTGACCGCCATCATCAGGTCGTCGGTCGCGACGTAGCTGTCGGTCCCGGAAAATCGTTGTTCCGCCATCGGTTCGTCCGTTACTGATTGGTCTTCATTCTCCCCGCTGGGCGCGCGCGGTACAAGGCGCCGCGCCCCGCATATTGCGCCAACGTTGAAGCACCCGCGTCTGCGCTTGATTGGGCTCAGTAGACCGACGCCGCCGAGCGAAACTCATGTAATGTGCGGGCTAGACGCAGTGATATCATCGGCGTGTGTCCCACGTCATCGTCTTCGGCAACGAAAAGGGCGGAACCGGCAAGTCGACGCTGGCGATGCACGTGCTCGTTTGCCTGCTGCGCGAGGGGCGCAGCGCCGGCGTGATCGACCTGGATACGCGCCAGCGCAGCATCGGGCGCTACCTCGAAAACCGCGCCGCCTACGCGGCCCGCTTAAAAGTCGGCCTGCCGCAGCCCGAGGTGGCGCCGATCGAGGAACCCGCCGCGCCGGAGGAGGCGAACGACGCTCGCCGGCGGCGGCTGTTCGAGGCGGCGCTGGACCGGCTGCGCGGCCGCGCCGAGTTCATCGTCATCGACTGTCCCGGCAGCCACTCGTATCTGGCGCGGCTGGCGCACGCGTTGGCCGACACCCTGGTCACGCCGCTGAACGACAGCTTCGTCGATCTGGACGTGCTCGGCCAGGTCGATCCGGAGACCTACCGCGTCGGCAGGCTCAGCCACTACGCCGAAACGGTCTTCGACAGCCGTAAGTACCGTTCCGCCAGCGAGCTGCCGCCGCTGGATTGGGTCGTGACCGCGAACCGGATCGCGAGTTTGAGCTCGCGCAACAACGTCAACGTCGCCGACGCGCTGACCGCGCTGGCCAAGCGGCTGCGGTTCCGCCACGTTCCGGGGCTGTCGGAACGGGTCATCTACCGCGAGCTGTTTCCGAACGGCCTGACCATGATGGATCTCGACGCGATCCCGGGGATGGGTCTGACGCGGTTTTCCGACGTCGCGGCCCGGCACGAGGTGCGCGACCTGGTCCGCGGTCTAAAACTTCCGGCGGCGGCGCCGGTTCAGCACGAACATCAGGGCATATCATCATGATCATCGTTCATCATCTCGTCCTCGGCCGGTCCATTTTCACGGTCTGGCTGCTGGAGGAACTCGGGCTGGACTACGAGCTCGAGATCTACCATCGTCACCCGGAAACGATGCGTGCTCCCGAATCGCTGAAAAAGGCGCACCCGCTGGGCAAGTCGCCGCTGATCGAGGACGGGGGCATGGTCATCGCGGAGTCGGGTGCGATCGCGTCGTACCTGCTCGAAAAATACGACTCCGACCACCGGCTGGCGCCGCCGCGCGGCGATTTGGCCGCCTGGGTCGAGTTCACCCAGTGGCTGCACTACGCCGAAGGATCGGTGTTCGCCCCGCTGCTGCTGACCCTGCTGCTCAAACGGGCGCAGCAGCCGGCGGGATTGCTCGATGAATTCGCGCGCGGCGAGGTCGCGCTCCACTTCGGCTACCTGAGCGATCGCCTCGGCGACCAGGACTATATCCTGGGTGAGTCGCTGAGCGCCGCTGACATCGGCCTCGCGTACATGGCATCGCTGGGCCAGCGGCTGGAGCTGCTGGGACCCTATCCGAGGCTCAAGGCGTACGTCGAGCGCGCCCGGGCGCGACCCGCGTTTCAACGGGCGCTGGCCAAGACCGGCGGCTGAATATGCCGATTATCGAACACGATCCCTGGCGGCAGCAGTACTTCGAGCACGTGCGTTGCCCGGAGGAGGTCGAGATTCCGACCGAAGAGAGCGACGCCTACCGGCTCTATCCGCCCCATCGTTGGCTGTTCAACAAGCTGGCGGTGGCCGAGAGCCAGGACCTCGAGTGTGGGCTGCACGGCATGGACCCGCCGAGTTATCCGGTGTTCAGCAAGCCGGTTTACAACATGCGCGGCATGGGTACCGGCAGCCGCGTGCTGCGCTCTGAAAAGGAGTACCAGCGCTACCTGCGTCCGGGTCATTTCTGGATGAAACTGCTCGATGGCGAGCACGTCAGCTCTGACGTGGCCCTGGTCGACGGGCAGCCGCGCTGGTGGCGGCACGTGATCGGCAGGCCGCTGGGAGAGGGCAAGTTCGACTACTGGACCGTGCTCGCAGAGGCGAGACCGGAGATTGAGGACTATTGCGGTGCGTGGCTCGGCAAGCACCTCGCCGGCTACAGCGGCATGGCCAACGTCGAGACCATCGGCGCGCGGATCATCGAGGTTCACCTGCGCTTTGCCGATCAGTGGCCGGATCTGTACGGCGCCGGCTGGCTCGACGCGCTGGTGCGCCTCTACGCCAAGGGCGTGTGGGACTACCCGGACGACGACCGGCGGGACGGGTACAGCGTGGTCCTGTTCGGGGCCCACGGCATCGAATACTCGCACCCCGATCCGGCGCTCATCGAGCGGCTCAGACAGCGCACCGAGATATCGAGCGTGCAGATCACGTTTCATCCGGACAAACCGCTGTACGCGCACGCGATGCCGCCCGGAGGATTCCGACTGGCAATTGTAAACACCCACGACCTCGAGGCCGGGATCGCGGCCCGCCAGGAACTGGCGCTGGCGTTCTGGTCGACCCAGAAACTGGTGGCGCGGCGCGGCCGGATGCGCGCCGGCGGGGGCTGATCGCGATGGGCAAGCGCGGGCCGAGGGTCCGCCACGATCTGGACGCCATTCGCGAGATCGAAAACGTCTTCATACCGATGGCCGACGGTTGCCGGATTGCGGCCCGTGCGTTTCTGCCCGAGACCGCCGAGGAAACGCCGGTGCCGGCGATCCTGGAATACATTCCGTACCGCAAGCGTGACTTCATGCGCGAACGCGACGAGCCGATTCACCGCTACTTCGCGGCCCACGGCTACGCCGCGCTGCGGGTCGACGTGCGCGGCACCGGCGACAGCGACGGCGTGCTGGCGGACGAGTACAGCCGCGAAGAGCTGGACGACGCGGTCGAGATCATCGCCTGGCTGGCCCGCCAGCCCTGGTGCGACGGCAGCGTCGGCATGATGGGCATCTCCTGGGGCGGGCTCAATTCGCTGCAGGTCGCGGCGCTGGCGCCGCCGCAGCTCAAGGCGGTCATCACCCTGTGCTCGACCGACGACCGTTATGCCGACGACGCTCACTACATGGGCGGTTGCCTGCTCAACGAGAACATCCAGTGGGGCGCGATCCTGATGACCTACGGCGCGCTGCCGCCGGATCCGGAGATCGTCGGCGATCGCTGGCGCGGGATGTGGCTGCAACGGCTCGAAGCGCTGGCGCCTTTTGCCGCGCGCTGGATGGAACATCCCTGGCGCGACGACTACTGGCGCCATGGTTCGGTGTGCGAGGACTATGGAGCGATCCGCTGCCCGGTGTACGCGATCGGCGGCTGGGCAGACGGGTACAGCAACGCCGTACCGCGCCTGTTGAAGGGACTGCGGGCCCCGCGCAAGGGCCTGATCGGACCCTGGGCACACGTGTTCCCGCACCGCGGCATCCCCGGCCCGTCGATCGGCTTCCTGCAGGAGGCGATCCGCTGGTGGGACCACTGGCTCAAGGGGCGCGACAGCGGCATCATGGACGAGCCGATGCTTCGGGTCTGGATGCAAGAAAGCGTGCGTCCCGAACCGCAGTACGAAACCCGCCCCGGGCGCTGGGTCGCCGAGAGTGTTTGGCCGTCGCCGCGGATCAGGCCGCGGCGCTGGTATTTGAATCCCGGCCGGCTCCAATCAGAACCTGCTCCGACCGAGGCGCTGGCGTTCTCGTCGCCACAGACCACGGGGGTCTCGTCCGGCGAGTGGTGCGCCTTCGGCGCTGACGGCGAGATGCCGTCGGATCAGCGTTCCGACGATGGCCGCTCGCTGAGCTTCGACACCGAGCCGCTGAACGAGCCGGTCGAAATCCTCGGCGCGCCGCTGGTCGAACTGGAACTGGCCGCCGACGCCGCGGTCGCGCTGATCGCGGTCCGGCTCAACGACGTCGCCGCCGACGGCGCCTCGACCCGGGTCAGCTACGGACTCCTGAACCTGACCCACCGCGACGGTCATGCCGCGCCGCGGCCGCTCGCGGTCGGGGAGCGCTACCGGGTTCGGGTACCGTTGAACGACGTCGCCCACGTATTTTCGCGCGGACACGTAATCCGGGTCGCGATCTCGACCAGCTACTGGCCGATCGCGTGGCCGTCACCGAACCCGGTGACGATCACGATCTATTCAGGCACCGGCACGCTCGAGCTGCCGCTGCGGCCGCCCGCCTCCGGAGACCCGGATCTGCTCCCGTTTGCCGCCCCCGAAGTGGCTCCCGGTGCCAAGCACAAGCCGCTGCGTCCGCTGCCGTTCAAGCGGGTCGTAGAGCGGGACCTGACCACCGGCGAGATGGTCTACACGCTATCCAGCGACGGCGGTGAATTCGGCAACCACGAACTGGCGCGCTTAGAAGAAATCGATCTGGAACTCGGATACTCGCTGACCAAGCGGCACCGGATCGCCGCGGCCGATCCGCGCTCGGCCAGGACCGAACTCCGCCAGCAGGTGCGGATGCAGCGCGGCGACTGGTCGGTCAGGATCGAGAGCGTGGTCCGCGTGGCGGCCGACGCCGAGGGCCGCTCGCTCTCATTCGAGGCCACGCTCGACGCCTGGGAGGGAGGCGAAGCGGTCTCGAACCGGACCTGGGAGATCGAGATCCCGCGACGATTGTTCTAGGGACGCTATGGCGACGGTATGCGCGACTCGGCGGCGCTCAGGATCAGGCGCAGCAACTCGGGGTATTCGACCCCGCCGAAGCCGGCCATCAACGCCAGCTTTGCGTCCTTGCTCCAAGCCGGATTGGGGTTGACTTCGAGCAGCTTGATTTCGCCGTCGGCTCCGGTGCGGAAATCGAAGCGGGCGTAGTCGCGGCATTGCAGACGCCGGAATAAGGCTTCCGCGTGACGCTTCAGCTCCGCAAGCCGGTCGGTCTGGAGCTCGGCCCGGCGGATCTTGATTTCCCAATACGGTGTTTCGGGCCCGGTCTTGGACTCGAACGCCAGGATCGGCGGCAGGTCTGCGGGCAGGTCGCGGTAGTCGACCTCCAGCGGCGGGAACGCGGTCAGCCCGCTCGCGGGGTTGCCGATCAGCGCGAGACCGTACTCGGTACCGGGCATGAATTCCTGCATCAGCGCGTCGCGCCCCGGCAGCTCGGACCGGAACCAGGCCAGAAACCGCTCGGCTTGAGCGCGCGACCGGACCACCGAGTCGCGTGTGATGCCGACGCTGCCGTCGCCGTGGACCGGTTTGATCAGCGCGGGATAGAAGTCCTCATCGGGCGCCGGCAGCTCGCCTCCGGGTAAATAAATCTCGCGCGGAGTCGGCACCCCGAGATCGCGCGCAATCAGCCGGACCAGGGCCTTGTCGTAGCACAGCACCATGCACGCCGGCGGCGCGCCGGTGTAGGGGATGCCGTTGAGTTCGAGCAGCGCCGGGACGTGCAGTTCCTGGGTCGCGACGTTGCCGAAGCCCGTGTCGCAGAGATTCAGCACCAGGTCCGGCGGGTACCGCCGGATCGTGTCGACCAGGGCGGCGTGTTCAGTCAGGAAATCGAACCGGTAGCCGGGCAGGCTCTCGAGCGCGGCCTGCATCGCGGCGTGCAGCTCCTGATCGCTGGCGTCGTAGGCGCCGTCCCACTTGGTCGGATCGGGCAGCGAGTGGTCGCCGGTGACCACCAGCACGCGGCGAGACCGCCCAGGGACCGATGCGGGCACCTGACTCATCGGCCCATTCTAGAACGTGCTCCGGGTGGATTTCGACGGCTAGGACCGGCGGAGGTTTTGTTCGAAGTCGAATTCGGCCGAGGTCACGTAAGCCTCCAGCCGCCGCAGCCGGTGCTCCAGGTCGCGCATCTTGTGCCGAAGCTGGCCGAAGGTCGCCGACGGCGCGTGGCTGACCGACTGCCAGAATTCCTGTTCCTCGGCGTCCCGGTACAGCTCCTCGGGCTCGCGCGGAATGCGCAGCGTGGCCACGAGGTAGGAAATGAGCACCAGCGGCATCAGCGGCGACATCAGCGGCAGCACGGTGAGCAGCCGGATCCAGAACACCGGGACCCCGAGATAATTGGCGATTCCGGCGCAGACCCCGGCGACCCACCCGCGGCGGGGGTCGCGGAACAGCCGCCGGGGGCGGAAATGCGGCTGCTGGCGGTTCATTCCCGCCCCCTCCAGCCGGGTGACTGGGCGTCCAGAATTCGCTCCAGAGTGTGGATGCGATCTTCCATCTTCTTGGCGCTTTCCCAGACTTCCTCCAGCATCGTTTCGTCCTCGGGCGTCAGGCCCTTGGCGCTTTTCGCCTTGGCAAGGTAGTGACTGAGGATCCAGATCGGCGCGACGACGGCCAGGAATAAGATGCCCCAAATCTCGAGTACCGCGCCCATGCCTTAGCTCCCCTGATCCGGCTCGGGCTCAGCCTTAGGCTGCGCCGCTGGCTTGCCCTTGATCCGCGCTTTCATTTCCGACAGCTCGCGGCTGATGGTCTCG
>JBFGYD010000115.1:0-6828 GCA_041587615.1 Lysobacterales bacterium | reverse complement strand
CATGCCGCGCGCCAGGTAGTACTCGACGATGGTGAACCCGTTGGACAACGTGAACGCGAGCTGGCTGATCGGATTGGCGCCGGCCTCGGCGATGTGGTAGCCGGAGATCGAGACCGAGTAGAAGTTGCGCACGCTCTGCTCGACGAAGTACTGCTGGATGTCGCCCATCATGTGCATCGCGAACTCGGTCGAGAAGATGCAGGTGTTCTGGGCCTGGTCTTCTTTCAGGATGTCGGCCTGGACGGTGCCGCGCACGGTTTGCAGCGTGTCCGCCTTGATTCGGGCATAGGTGTCCGCATCCACCAACTCATCGCCGCTGACCCCGAGCGTGCCGAGCCCTAAGCCGTCGTTGCCCTCTGGCAGATCTCCGGCATAGCGCGGCCTGTCGCCGTCAGCATAGCGCGCGGCGATTTTTTTCTCGGCTTCTCCCCAGCGCCCCTGCTCGCGCAGGTATTTCTCGACCTGCTGGTCGATCGCGGTGTTCATGAAAAACGACAGGATCATCGGCGCCGGGCCGTTGATCGTCATCGATACCGACGTCGTGGGAGCGCACAAGTTAAAGCCCGAGTAGAGCTTCTTCATGTCGTTAAGCGTCGCGATCGAAACCCCGGAATTGCCGACCTTGCCGTAGATGTCCGGGCGCTCGTGCGGGTCCTCGCCGTACAGGGTCACTGAGTCGAACGCGGTCGAAAGCCGCGCCGCGTCGGCGTCCCGCGACACGTAGTGAAAGCGCCGGTTGGTGCGTTCGGGCGTCCCCTCGCCGGCAAACATCCGGGTTGGGTCTTCGCCGGCGCGTCGGTATGGATAGACGCCGCCGGTGTAGGGGTAGGCGCCGGGCAGGTTTTCTTTGAGCAGGAACTCGAGCAGCTCACCCCAGTCGCGGTAGGTGGGCGGCGCGATCTTCGGAATCTTGAGGTGACTCAGCGACTGTCGATAGTTGGGGCCGCGGATCTCCTTGTCGCGGACCCGGTAGGTGTATTCCTCTGCTTCGACTCCGGCGCGCCGCTCGGGCCAAGCTTTGAGCAGCTCGAGCGCTTCGACGGACAGCGATTTCAGCGCCTCCGAGTAACGCTGGCGAAGGTGCAGCAGCGCGGGTTCGGCCGCGCCCGCCGTCAGCGCCTCGTCGGCGTAGGCGGCCAGCTCGGCCGGCAGGTCCGAATCCTCGATCGCCTTCAGCGACTCGTAAAAGTGCTGCGCCATGCTGGCCGCCTCGGCCTGTCTCGCGACCGCCGCGTTGGCGCCGCGTCCCTGCTCCGCAATTTCCGCCAGGTACCGAATTCGCTTGCCGGGGATCAGCGCGGTGGCCCGGGGCTCCTTGACCGAGGTGTCGATGTCCGGGGTCCAGAGCGCCGGATCGAGGTCGCATTTTTCCGCCACCATCCGGCACAGATTGGCGAACATCCAGCTAATGCCCGGATCGTTGAACTGGCTGGCGATGGTGGGATAGACCGGCACCTGGTCGTCGGCCAGGTCGAACTTCAGCTGATTACGCTTCCACTGTTTGCGCACGTCCCGGAGCGCGTCCTCGGCGCCGCGGCGGTCGAATTTGTTCAGCACCACCAGCTCGGCGAAATCGAGCATGTCGATCTTTTCAAGCTGGCTCTGGGCGCCAAAGTCGGACGTCATCACGTAGACCGGGAAATCGACCAGGTCCACGATCGCGGTGTCGGACTGGCCGATGCCCGCGGTCTCGACGATGATCAGGCCGAATCCGAGCGACTTCAGAAACGCGATCGAATCATCCAGGATCGCGCTGGTGGACAGGTGCTGGCGGCGGGTCGCCATCGAGCGCATGTAGACCCGATGGCTGCGCAGTGAGTTCATCCGAATCCGGTCGCCGAGCAGCGCCCCGCCGGTTCGGCGCCGGGTGGGGTCGACCGCGAGCACGGCGATGCGCAACTCGGGAAAGCACTGCAAAAACCGGTTCAGCAGTTCGTCGGTGACCGACGACTTGCCGGCGCCGCCGGTCCCGGTAATACCGATCACCGGCGTCCTACCAGCCGCCGCCCGCCACTCCTTGCGCAGCCGGCTCAACGACTCGGCCGCGATCCGGTCGTTTTCCAGACCGGAGATCATTGCCGCGATCGCGTTGTCCTGATCAATCATGACCTCATCGGGAATCGCCGCGCCCCGGCGCCGGCGCTCGGTGCGCTCGATCAGGTCCTCGATCATCGCCACCAGTCCCAGCTCGAGTCCGTCGTTGGGGTGGTAGACCCGCTCCACGCCGTAATCGTGGAGCTGGCTGATCTCGTCCAGGGTGATCGTGCCACCACCGCCGCCGAACACGCCGATGTGGTCGGCCCCGTTGTCTTTGAGCATGTCCACCATGTAGCGGAAATACTCCATGTGGCCGCCCTGGTAGGAACTGAGCGCGATGCCGTCGGCATCCTCCTGCAGCGCCGCTCGTACCACGTCCTCGACGCTGCGGTTGTGCCCCAGGTGCACCACCTCGACCCCTTGCGCCTGGATCAGCCGGCGCATGATGTTGATCGCCGCGTCGTGGCCGTCGAACAGCGACGCCGCGGTCACGAAGCGCAGCGGATAGCTTCGCGCCTGCCCCGCTTGGGGTTCGAGATTCTCGGCCGTGGTGCTCATGCGATCCTCAATCGACGCTCAACCGCTCGATTGTACTCGGAGGGCGCGCGCCAGAAAAAGCCGGGGCGCGATCAGGACCGCCGGCGATTTTCCTCTGCTCGAGCCCGTTCGTCGATCTCGGGCACGTCGATCAGGTAAATCAGCAGGTCCTGCCGCCGCGCCAACTCCAGCGCGATGCCGTTGCGCACGCTCACTCGGGATTCGGTGGCTTTCGCCACCCGCATCGCCGGATGCCCGAGCCAATGAGCGGGCGGCCCGGGCGGGTCGACGTAGCGGCCGATCAGCAGGCCGAGCAGCGCGATCGGCCCGGCCGCAAGAGCCGCCACGCGGCGGCGGCGGGCCCGGGCCAGCGCGGCGCGAAGTCCTTCCGCACCGCCCGCGGGCGGGACGTGGGTCGGCAGCAGCGGAGCGCTCATGTCAGGACCTCCTTGAGACGGCGCACGGCCAGGTCGCGGCGCGAGGCCACGGTGCCCGGCGGGATATCGAGGATCGCGGCGATTTCGCGCTGCTTGAGGTCGGAGAACTCGCACAGCAGCAGCACCGCGCGCTGCGGCTCGGGCAGCGCGCGGATCGCCTCGCGCACCCGCTGTCGATCGATGCCGCGACCGGGTTCACTGGCGGGCAACGCCTCCACGCTGAGCCAGCCGCGCACCCGCCGCCATACTTCCCTTCGCCGGGCGTGTTTCTGAGCGAGATTTAACACGGTGCGGTAGATATAGGCCTTTGCGCTCTGGGCTCGTATCCGCCGGCGACCGGCCCACACCCGTACGAACGCCTCCTGCACCAGTTCCTGGGCCTCGGCGGCGTTCCAGGTCCAGCGCAGGGCGACGTTGTATAGCGGCTGTTCCAGTTCCCGGTACAGCCGCTCCAGTTCTGCCCGATCCAGCAAGGGCTGGTGTCCTGTCCCTAAAAGGTCTCAACGCGTACGATGAAGAGTCGGACTCCCTCATCTTGGTCTCCCTGGCCCGTTTGCGCCAACAACACGGTCTCGCCGATCTTGAAGTCGATCTCGGTTTGAATATTTCGGTTTCCCGAAGCGCGGCTGGACAGCTCCACCCGCGCGGCGATCCGCTCGCCGCGTACGATCGCGTCCACCTGGCCGCTCAGGTCGCCGCCGTGGACCGACCCGCGCGCTCCGCTGCGAAACGCGGACTGAACGTAGTCCAACACCTCGTAACGCTTGGCGCCGGCCACCGCGCTGACCTGCTCCAGCACCCCGGCGAGGGCCGCCGCCTCGCCGGGCACCTGCACCGACGGCGCCGGAGTCCCGGACACCAGCCAGACGTGGGCTCTAATCCGCGCGGGCTCGGCCTGAGTGGACGATTCGAGCTGGTCGATGACTTTGGCGATCCCGGCCTGCAGCGATTCCGGCGCGCTGACGGCCATCAGGTCGGCCGAAATCATCCGTGCGCGGCCGTATTCGTGACCGTATTCGTTGGGACGAACCAGCAGGGAATTGACCGCGCTCTCGACCTCGGCGGCCAGCGCGGGCGAGACATCGTGGGTGCGGATCACGACCGGATCGGTTCGAGACCGTGACTCGAACCCGACCCAGAGCGCCACCAGCGCCAACGCGACCAAGCCCAGATACCAGTAACGCATATAGGTGCTCCTGTTTGTTTGTCAGACAATAACTGATACCCGCGACCGGCGATTTTCTTCATTTCCGGTCGCTGAACCGGCCGCGATGGATTAGAATACGCGCCCGCCGGAACCGGCAAACCCGGGCTCGGCACGGCGGCCAACCGCACCCTTCCGGAGGAGCCTCATGGAGTTGTTCGACACGATCGCCACCACGGGTCACGAAGAGGTGATTTTTTGCCACAACCGGGAGGCGGGGCTGCGGGCGATCATTGCGATCCACAACACGACCCTCGGTCCGGCTTTGGGCGGCTTGAGGATGTGGCCGTACAAGAGCGAGGCCGAGGCGCTCGATGACGTGCTCCGGCTGTCGCGCGGCATGACCTACAAAGCCTCCGTGGCCGGCCTGAACCTGGGCGGCGGCAAGGCGGTGATCATCGGCGACCCGGCCAGGGACAAGTCGGAAGCCCTGTTCCGCGCGCTCGGCCGCTTCATCGACTCGCTCAACGGCCGCTACATCACCGCCGAGGACGTCGGCATCGACGTCAACGACATGGAATACGTGTTTCAGGAAACCGACAACGTGGTCGGCGTGCACCAGGTGCACGGCGGCTCCGGCGACCCCTCGCCGTTCACCGCCTTCGGCACGGTGCAGGGAATCAAAGCCAGCCTGGCCTACAAGTACGGCGACAAGGATGTGAGCAAGTACACGTTCGCGGTCCAAGGGGCCGGCCACGTCGGCTACGAGTTGGTCAAGCTGCTGCGCAAGGACGGGGCCAAAGTGTTCGTGACCGACATCAACGAAGACTCGGTCGAGCGCTGCGTGGCCGAACTGGGCGCCGAGGCGGTCGGTCTGGACGAGATCTACGACGTCGACGCGGACGTGTTCTGTCCCTCCGCGCTGGGCGGCATCGTCAACATGGAAACGATCCCGCGGTTCAAGTTCAAGATCGTCTGCGGCAGCGCCAACAACCAGCTCGCGACCGATGAGTGCGGCGACGAACTGGAGCGCCGCGGCATCACCTACGCGCCGGACTACGCGGTCAACGCGGGCGGGCTGATGAACGTGTCGATCGAATTCGAGGGCTACAACCGCGAGCGGGCCAAGCGCATGATGCGGACGATCTATTACAACCTGAGCCGGATCTTCAAGATCGCCGAGCGCGAGGGCATCCCCACCTGGAAAGCGGCCGACCGGGTAGCCGAGGATCGGATCGACGTGATCGGCCGGATCAAGCTGCCCTACATGGGCGCCCGGCCGCACCGCTTTCCGGGCCGAAACCGTTCTGCCTGAGTCCCGGTCTATTCGACTATATGTTCAAAATCAGCGAAGAAATCGACCTGCTGCGCGACACCGTGCGCCGCTTTGCCGAGGAGCAGATCGCGCCGCGCGCGGCCGAGATCGACGAAACCAACACCTTTCCCCGCGACCTGTGGCCGGAGCTCGGCGACTTGGGCCTGCTCGGGATCACGGTCTGCGAGGACCATGGCGGCAGCGGCATGGGGTTTCTGGCCCACGTGATCGCGATGGAGGAAATCTCGCGCGCGTCCGGCTCGATCGGACTGTCTTACGGCGCCCACTCGAACCTGTGCGTGCACAATCTGTACAAGAACGGATCCGAGGCGCAGCGGCGCGCCTACCTGCCCAAGCTCCTGAGCGGCGAGCACGTCGGCGCGCTGGCGATGAGCGAACCCGGCGCCGGCTCCGACGTGGTCGGCTCGATGAGCTGCCGGGCCGAAAAGCGCGGCGACGTCTGGGTCGCCAACGGCTCCAAGATGTGGATCACCAACGGTCCCGACGCCGACGTGGTCCTGGTCTACATGCGTACCGCCGGGCAGGAGGCGCGCTCGCGCTGCATGACCGCGTTCATCGTCGAGAAAGGCATGCCCGGGTTCCGCTCAGCCCAGAAACTGGACAAGCTCGGCATGCGCGGATCCAACACCAGCGAACTGGTGTTCGAGAACTGCGAAATTCCGGACTCGAACCGTCTCGGCGAGGTGGACCGCGGGGTCGGCATACTGATGTCCGGGCTCAACACCGAGCGGCTGGTGTTGTCCGGTGGTCCGCTGGGGATCATGCAGGCGGCCATGGACGCGGTGCTACCGTACGTGCGCGAGCGCAAGCAGTTCGACCGGCCGATCGGCAGCTTCGGCATCATGCAGGCCAAGCTTGCCGACATGTTCACCTGGCTGGAGTCCGCCCGCGCCTACACCTACCAGGTCGCCGCGGACTACGACGCCGGCAACGCCTCGCGGGTCCAGGCCGCGTCCTGTTTGCTGCTTTCTTCCGAGAACGCGGTCCGGGTTGCCCTGGAAGCGATCCAGGCGCTCGGCGGCAACGGCTACATCAACGAATATCCCTGCGGCCGGCTGCTGCGCGACGCCAAGCTGTACGACATCGGCGCCGGCACCAACGAGATCCGGCGCATGCTCATCGGCCGCGAACTCGTCACCTCGGGAAACTGAACGGAATCGCTCATGGACACCCAAATCGTCATCGCGGCGGCACGCCGCACCCCCATTGGCTCGTTTCAGGGCCAGTTCGCCACCGTGTCGGCCCCGGACCTGGGTGCCGCCGCGATCCGCGCGGCGCTGGCCGACGCCGCGCTCGACCCGGCCGAGGTCAGCGAGGTCATCATGGGCTGCGTGCTG
>JBFGYD010000114.1:0-6850 GCA_041587615.1 Lysobacterales bacterium | reverse complement strand
GCTCGACGGGGTGCCGCCGTCGGCGGCCAGGGTCCCGGTGACGTGGGTGCCGTGATAGCCGGTGAAGCTGCCGCCGCAACTGACGTTGTCGTCGTAAGGAGACGCCCCCGGCTGCACGAAGTAGCCAACCACCTTGCGCTCCAGGAACAGCTCACCGACTTCATCGGCCTCGAGAAACTCGGCGTCGGTTATTTCGGTATTGAGCCCGTTACCGCCGTCGAACTGGCTGAAGTGGACCGCGTTGCGATCGAGACCGGAGTCCGCCACCGCGACGATCTGGCCGGTGCCGATGATGTCCTGGTCCCAGATCGGCGTGGCCGACGGCGGATTGCCGCCGGAGTCGGTGTTGTCCTGGATCGGCCCGACCGAATCGACGTTTGACAGGCGCTGCGGATAATGGCGGTCGATCCACATCACGCTGTGGGCGGCAGCCGCCCGGACGGCGAACTCGGCCGCGTTCGTGGCAGCGCCCAACTCCAGCCGCAGCAGCGGCACGCCGCCGACCGAGTCGGCGCTGACGATCGTGCTGTCGGGAGCGAACTTCTTTACCAGGCCGACCAGAGTCCGGGGATCCTCGCCGCGAAAGCCGAGAATTTCCAGACGCCGCACCAGCCCCGATTCCTGCGACTTGGCCCGGAGCACCGGACTGAGTTTGTATTCGGGCGCGAAGGCGCCGGCAAAGCGGATCGCCGGATGTCCGGTAAGCCGCGCTCGGGTGGCCGCGTTCCAGCGCACCAGATAAGCGTTGTGGGGGACGTATTCGACGACTCGGGCACCGACCGAGGCCAGCAGACCGGGGGCGACCGAGGCCGCGTCGCGGAACTGGACCAGTCCGTAACGCGAGGCCGGGGCTTCGACCGAGATGCCGCCGCCCTTGGCCGCCGCCACCGGATCGAACGAGCCACCGCGAAGCAGCAGGCGGTGGTCGTCGGTCGCCGTCGCCGGCACGCCGACGGCAAGCAGCCATAGGATAAGAAAGCAAAAGCGCGGCTGATTTTGGCGGCCGCGCGACGCGCGGTGTTGTCGATCAGCGGACATGATCCCCCCAGTTTAGCCGATGCGTTCCAGAATGCCGTCCAGCTCGGGCAGCGAGTTGTACTGGATCACGAGCTGACCCTTGCCGGTGCGGCCGTGCTTGATCGAGACCCTGGCGCAAAGGCGCTCGGTCAGCTCTTCTTCAAGCCGGCGGATGTCCGGATCGCGCGACGGGCTCGCGGGCCGCGCTCGGGTCGGCTTGAGCAGGCGTCGAACCAAGGCCTCGGTCTGGCGCACCGACAGGCCGCGCACCGCGATCCGGCGAGCCGCCTGAACCTGTGCGCCGCCGCTTAGCGCCAGCAGCGCCCGGGCATGGCCCATTTCGAGCTCGCCTTGATCCAGCAATTCCTTGACCGGCTCTTCGAGGTCCTGCAGGCGCAGCAGATTGGTGACCGCCGCGCGCGAGCGCCCGACCGCGCGCGCCGCCTGCTCGTGGGTCAGCTCGAACTCGTCGATCAGGCGCTTCAGCGCACCCGATTCTTCCAGCGGGTTCAGGTCCTCGCGCTGAATGTTCTCGATCAGCGCGATCGCGACGGTGGCCTGGTCGGGAATGTCGCGGACCACCGCCGGGATGCGGTCCAGTCCGGCAATCTGGGCCGCGCGCCAGCGCCGCTCTCCGGCGATGATCTCGTAGTCGCCGCCGCCGGGCGCGGGGCGCACCACGATCGGCTGCACCACGCCCTGGGCGTCGATCGAGGCGGCCAGCTCCTGGAGCTTTTCCCGGTCCATTCCGGTGCGGGGCTGAAAGCGGCCCGGGCGAATCCGATCGACCGGCAGTTCCTGCAATTCGCTCCCGGCCCGGGACCCCGTCACGGTCGCGGCGGCATTTCCTAGCAGCGCGTCCAGCCCTTTACCCAATCCTCGTCGCTTTGCGTTCATGAATCGATTCTACCGGTTAAGTGAACTGAGCCCAGCGACATTGATCCCACATTGCGGTCCAGCCCCGTACCGCATCGCCGCGCCCAGTGAAACTGTTAGATGTTCGAGCTGGCCACCCGTTCCGAGGAGCGGTGGTGGCGGCGCAGGATCTCGCCCGCCAAAGCCAGATAAGCGAGCGCGCCGCGAGACTCGCGGGCGTAGCAAATCACCGGCTGCCCAAAGCTTGGCGCCTCGGCCACGCGCACGTTGCGCGGCACGATGGTGCGGAAGAGCTTCGGCGCGAAATGCTTTACCAGCTGTTCGGACACCTCGCCGGACAAATTGTTGCGCACGTCGAACATCGTTCGCAGCAGGCCTTCGATCTCCAGCCCCGGATTGACCGCATGCCGGATTTGCTCGATCGTGGTCAGCAGCGAGCGCAAGCCCTCGAGCGCGTAATACTCGCATTGGATTGGAATCAGCACGCCGTCCGCCGCGGTCAGGGCGTTGACGGTGAGCATACTCAACGCGGGCGGACAATCGATCAAGACGTAGTCGTAGCCCGCGCGGATCGGCTCGAGCGCGTCGCGCAGGCGCCGCTCGCGCGCCAGTTGTTCCATCAGCCGGACCTCGGCCGCGGTCAGGGCGCTGTTGCCCGGGACCAGATCGAAGCCGAGCGCGTCCAGCTCGAGCCGGGCCGCGGCGATCGTCGCCTCGCCCAGCAGTATTTCTCCGCTGCCCGGCTCCTGCTCCCGGCTGTCGACCCCGCAGCCCATGGTCGCGTTGCCCTGAGGATCGAGGTCCACCAGCAGCACCTTGCGGTTGGAAAGCGCCAGCGCATAAGCGAGGTTGACGCAGGTCGTGGTCTTCCCGACCCCGCCCTTTTGGTTGGCAACCGCGATCACTCGGCCCATATCAGTCGCAATTCGCAATGTTCAGTGGGGCTCCCTCCAGTTGGCGGATCAAGATGCTCACGTGCCGTTGTGCGTCAAGGCCGGGCACCGCCAGCCGGTGGGTGCCGGCGTGGCGCCAGCCGGCGGTCTCCGGGACCGGCGACTCGGCCCGCCCGCGCATCGCCAGCAGGCGACCGCCGTCGCGGGTGAGGTGCGCCACCGCGGGGGCCAGCTCGGCGAGGCCGGCAAAGGCCCGCGCCACGACCGTATCGTAACAGTCTCGGGGCCGGTAATCCGCCAACCGCCGTTGGATGACGGCCGCGTTGCCGATTTCCAGGGTGCGCACCACGTGGCGCAGAAATCTGGCCTTTTTGCCGTTCGCATCCAGCAGGTCGAAGCGTTGGCGACGCAGACACAGGGCCAGCGGGATGCCCGGAAGGCCGGCGCCCGATCCCACGTCGAGCACGCGCTCGCCGCGCACCCACGGCGCGACCGACAGGCTGTCCAGCAGATGGCGGCTGACCATGTCGGCGGGATCTCGCACCGCGGTCAGGCTGTAGTGGCGATTCCAGCGCACCAACTCGTCGAGATAGCGCCGCAGCTCGCTCACCAGGCGGGGAGAATCCGCCAGGCCCAGGCGCGCAATACCCCTGTTGAGGGCGGCCTGCAAGGGCTCGTCAGATGACTCTGTCACGGGTTCGAGTAGTTCGCCGAAATACCGCGGGCGGCGCGGCGACTGAGTGTATTTTCTCCGTTGCCGGAATAAAAGCGATCGGCCTGAGAGAAACGGCTTTTTTAACCGCGTCGCGAAGCGGTAACATGCCGGCTACTCATGCAGTGATGGCTCGCGGAGACGTAATGTGAAGGTTTTTCGGCGCTGGCTGATCCGCCTGGCGGTGATCGCGGTGGCGCTGGGAGCGTTGATGGCCCTGGTCGTCGGCTTGGTGGCGGAAAATTACTTTCCGCGCGCGGTCGGCGAACTCGATCGCCAGCTCGGTTCTTGGCAGCTGAAACGCGAGAGCTTCGACCGCGGCTGGTGGTCGAGCCGAGCGGCGATCGTGGCCGAGTCCGACGGTGGGGTTCCGGCCTGGCGCTATCGGGAGCACCTCAGCCACGGACCGCTGGTCCACGGCGCGACCCGACTCGGCTGGATCGGGGGCCGGGGCACTCTGGAACTCGCGAACGGCTCGGCGCTGGCGGAAGTTCACTGGTGGCTCTCACCAGCAATGATGCTGTCCGGCGGGTTCGACTTCTCGCCCGCCGGGCAGCCCGAAGGCAGGCTCGATTTTACCGTCGGCGATCTGTTTTCGCGGATCGATTTCACGCTGCAGCGATTGTCCTACCGGAGCCCCGACACGGCCGCTTTCGAGGGCCTCGACGGCAGCGGCTTCGCATCGCTGGATGACGGCCGGATCGAGGCCCGGCTTGAGCTCAACGCCCGGCGCCTGCGTTGGTTCGACGCCGTCGTCGACGGGCCCGATTTGACCATCGCGGCCGATCAGAGCGGTGAATTGATCGGGCTGCGCCTGGCGCTGGCGGCGGCCCACGCTGGCCTCGAGCAATCCTACCGGGACGGCCGCCTCGAGGTAGTGCTCGAGCGCCTGCATCGACCGACGCTGGAGACCTTGGCAAAGGCCTCGGCGAGGATCGCGCGGGCTGGATTGGCACCGTCGGTGCGCAACCGGCAACTGACCGATAACCTGCTGCTGGGGCTGCCCGGCATGCTCCAGCATCGGCCGCGGTTGACGCTTCAGCGCCTGGAGATGCACGCACCGCAGGGGCCGCTGGCGGCGAGCGGGTTGATCGGGCTGAACCAGACGCCGCCGCCGGGTTATTTGGCCGAGCCGGCGGCCCTGGTGGGGGCGCTGGATCTGAGCTGGGAGCTTGCGCTGCCCGAGGCCCTGGGCCGGCACTGGATACGGCTTTACCTGGCCGCGCGGGGGACCCCTCCGGAGCAGGTGCCGCTGGGGGTCGAGGAGATCCTCGCGCGTCTCGGCGCCGACGGACTGGTGGTGCTCGAAGAGGAACGACTGCTGAGCCAGGCACGGCTCGCCGAACAGGTGCTGATGGTCAACGGTCGACCGATGGCATTGCCGCAGTTCGAATAGCCCGCCGGTTCATGGCCGCCGCGGGTAGCGGCGATCAATCCCAGATGCTGATGTCCTTGTTCAGGCTTTCGCCGCCAGGCTGGCCGTCTTCGCCATAGCTGAGCAGATCGTAGGCCGCCTTCTGGCCTGGCTTGTTGTAGCTGTATGCGTTGCCCCAGGGATCGGTCAGCAGCTGTTTTTGCACGTAAGGCCCGGCCCAGAAGTCGACGTCGGAGGGTTCCTCCACCAATTCGTTCAGGTCGTCCGGGAGCCTGCCGGTGTCCAGCGCAAATCCGTCGATCGCGGACTGGAGCGCCGTAATGTGCGATTTTGCCGAACGGTATTTAGCGCTTCCGAGCCGTCCCATCACGTTGGGCAGCACCAGTCCCGCGAGTAGGCCGAGAATGACCAGCACAACCAGGAGTTCAATAAGGCTAAACCCGTCCGACTTCATTTTTCCGCTCCGTTAATATCAGCACTGCCTTCGACAGCGAATCGGCCGCCGCGTTGCGCCCGTTCGAAATTTTTTTCGCGGCCTCTCAGCCGGATGCTTCATCGCCGGAGAACTTGAGGTCGATCCGCGTGACCCGGACGCCCCACTCGGTCGACGAACGGTTCAGCATGCCCAGCAGCCAGGTATTGAGCTCCCGCGAGGTCCGGTGACTGAGCGCGTCATAGGTCATCTGCTGAACCAGCTCGGCGGTCGTGGTCTCCGCCAGATCCTGAGCCGCCTCTTCGATTCTACGCTGGTAGTGGGCCGCCTTGCGCGGATCGAGCACCTGAAAGTAGATGACGCCGTCGGCGAGCACCGGGTGCTCGTCTTTGGTCTTGAGGGGACGGCAATGCACCGCCAGCTTGCGGCCGAGCGTGTTGATCTTGTGGGTTACCCGATCGATCAGCGGGACAATCAAATGAACTCCGGGGCCCAGCGTCCGGTGGAAGCGCCCCATGCGATTGACCGTAAACGACTGCCCGTCCGGCACTCGGCGCACGCTCGCCAGCCCTAACAGGAGCAGCAAAACGGCGACCGCTGCCAACGCATAGACCAGCCCTTCCATGACAGGGATTGTATTCGTGCACGTGAAACGTTGAAACCCGGGACGACCCGGGCCAAGCCGCTTTTCTCCCGGTAACACGGCAACCAGTCTTGTGCCTGGCGTTTTTGGGTGAAGCTATCGTCCGGCAGCAGGGCGCTGTTCGACGATGCGTCCCCCACGTATTACAACAATCCGGTCGGCCCAGGCTTCGACCAGCTCGAGGTCGTGCGAGATCAGCAGCATGCTCAGCCCTTCCGACTGGCGCAGGGCCTCGAACAATTGGAGCAGCTTGACTCGGACGGGGTAGTCCAGAGAACTCATCGGCTCGTCCAGCACCAGCAGCCGCGGACCCTCGGCCAAAGCGCGCGCGATCGCCACGCGCTGGCGTTCCCCGCCGGAAAGCTCGTGCGGATAGCGCTCGCGCAGTACGGGCGACAGCTCGACCTTGCGCAACAGCTCGGCGACGGCGGCGGCGCCGGCAGGACGTCTTCCGCAAGCGAGGGCCTCAGCCAGCGCCTGGGCCACGGTCCGGCGCGGGTTCAGGGTCGTGTAGGGGTCCTGAAACACCATCTGGATACCGGCGCGGCTGGAACGCGCCGCGCCGCGCCGCGAGCGCGGTAGCGCCCGCCCGAGAAATCTGATTTCGCCCCTTGCCGGCGTGTTGAGCCCTAGGATGGATCGCGCCAGCGTTGTCTTGCCGGACCCTGACCGCCCCACCAGGGCCAGGATTTCGTTGCCGGCCAGCTCGAGCTCGACCCCGTCGAGGGCCGCCGGCGGCAGGTCCGCGGTCGTTGTTCGCCGGGGCGCGTCAAACCGGACCGACAGGTCCTTGACCGCGAGCACCGGCGGCCCGGGTACGACTTTTCCGCGCCGGCCGCGCGCGGCCTTGGCTGCTGCTGGGTACGAGGATAACGACGAATCGCCCCGGCGCTCCCGATTC
>JBFGYD010000113.1:0-6861 GCA_041587615.1 Lysobacterales bacterium | reverse complement strand
GGGCCAGCGCGACCAGGGTGGCCCCGATCAGCAGCAGCGCCACGAGCACGATCAGAAACAACAGTTTCATGTGCGCCTCCCGGTCAAAGGAGAGCAGCGAGCAGGGTGGCGATGCCGAGAAAGCTGAAGAAGCCGGCCACGTCGGTGACCGTGGTCAGGATGATCGACGAGGACTGGGCCGGGTCCTGGCGGGCCACGGTCAGGAGCATCGGAATGGCGGCCCCGGAGACCCCGGCGATGACCATCGACAGCACCATCGACACGCCGATCACGAGGGTCAGCCCGACCGAGCCGCTCCACAGGTAGACTCCAAGCGCCGTGGTCAGCGCTACCGCGATACCGTTCCACAGGCCGGTGTTGAGCTCCTTGAAAACGACCCGCGGCCAATGCCGTACCCGGATCTCCCTGAGCGCCAGGCCGCGCATGGTCACGGCCAGCGCCTGTGCGCCGGTATTTCCCGACTGCCCGGCGACCACCGGCAGCAGTACCGCCAGCGCTGTGAAGCGGGCGATGGTTTCCTCGAACAGCCCCACCACCGAGGCGGCCAGGAAGGCGGTCGCCAGGTTGATCTGCAGCCACGGCAGGCGCTTTTTGACCGCGAAAGAGACCCGCGACAAAGCTCGCTCGTCCTTGCTGACGCCGACCATCGTCTGGATGCTCAGGCTGGCCTGCTCCTTTTCCGCCGCGACCAGCGCGCTGTAGCGAATCACCCCGAGCAGGCGCCCCTCGTGATCGACCACGGCCAGGTCGGTCAAGCGGTGTTTCTCCATCTCCTCGACCACCTGCTCGCGCGGAGCCATCGAGTCGACCATCGTGGCCGGCGGTGCGGCCAGGGCACCCAGCCGGTCAGAGGGCGCGGCCAGCGCGATGTCCTGCATATCGACCCAGCCCGCGAGTCGGTTGTCGGCGTCGACGACGAAGAAGCCGCGCCGGCCGGGCCGGTGGTCGGCCCGCAGTCGGGCCAGGATCTCCTCGACCGTCAGGTCGGTCCGGAACAGACGGACACGCGAGTCCATCAGCGCGCCGGCGCGATCGGCCGGGTAGCGCAACACCTCGCGCAGCTCCTCGGCCCATCGCGGCGGCAGCAAGGCCAGGCAGTGAGCCTGCTGCGCCTCGTCGAGGCCGGCCAGCAGCGGCGCCGCTCGGCTCGGGTCGAGCTGGCGCAGGATCTCGGTGACGTCGTCGTCAGGCAATGCCGCGAGAACCTGCTGTCCGATGTCGGGAGACAGCCGCTCCCAGATCGGTAGCGTCACTGCCACCGGGAGGGGAGCCATCACGTCCAGCACCTCCGCCGTACTCATGGTTTCCAGCCGGGCCACCGCCTCGCCCGGGTGGGCGGTCAGGAACTCGCGCTGCAGTGCCGCCTCGATGCTCCGTCGTTCATTGGTCATGTTGGTTTTCCCCGACTTGGCCGCCCGCCCCGGCCAGTAGCGCCGCCATTGCCTGCCAGTACAAGTCGGCCAGGCTCACGAGCGTATCGGCCAGCCCCGCATCTCTCTGTCCCGCGTCCAAACCCAGCGCGCCGGCCACGTCGGCGCGCCGCACGACCCCCAGAAAGTGCTTGCTGCGATCGACCACCGGCAGCAGGTCGAACCGCCCCCAGGCAGCGTGGTCGCGGATTTCCACCAGGCTGCTGCGGGCCCGCAGCGCGATCGGGTCGGTCTGCATCAGGGCGTCGACCTCGGTGTCGCGGCCCGCGAGCAGGCAGGCGCGTGCATCCACGGTGCCGATCAGGCGTTGCTCGTCGTCGAGCACATAGAGGTACTTGCGCAGTTGGCGCCGGGCCCTGCGCGCGCGCCGGGCGACCTCGCCGGCCCGCATCTGCCGGCGGACCGTCATCGCCGCCGGGTTGACGATCGAGCCGACGCTTCCGGTGGGATAGCGCAGCAGCAGGCGCAGCGGCAGGGCGCTGGCCGGTTTCAGGCGGCCGACGATCTGCTTGCGCCGATTCTCCTCGAGCCGGCCCAGCAGCGCGGCCGCGGTATCGACCGGCATCCGGTGCACGAGCGCGGCCGCGGCGTCCGGATCGATCGTCTTCAGGCAGTGCGCGGCGACGGTGGGCAGCAGGCAGGCGATGAGCCTGGCGGCCACTGCCGGCGGCAGCGCCGCGACCAGCGCCGCCTGATCCGCGCGCGGCGCCTTTTCCAGCACCGCCGCCGCGGACCCGGGATGGGTCTCGATGAACCGGAGAGTCAGTGGACTAAGCTGCATTGGGCGCGCGCGGCTCAGTCGTCATCCGGGCCCGGCTCCACCAGCACCGACACGCGCTCGCTGAACAGACCGGTCGGGATCGCGGTGCGCCCCCCCGGCGCGTCGAGCACGACCGCAACCGGCGTGAACTCGAGGATCTCACCCTCGAGTTCATCGATGCGCACCCGCTGGCCGACCCGGTAAGTCTGGCGCACGTAGCTGGTGGCAATAATATTGCGTACCTGCGGCGCCGCGCCCAGGCCGAAAGCCAGCGCCGCGGCGCCGAAAGCCAGCGCCGCTACGACGGTCACCAGGTTCACCAGCAGGGTCACGTCGATGCCCAGGTGCCCAATCGCGATGATCGCGGCAAATACCATGATGAAGATTCGCACCAGACGGCCGAGGACGGCCGCGTGCGCCAGGCCCGCCGACAGGGCCGCGGTGGTCACCAGCTTGGCTACCAGTGCACTGACCAGGTACACGACCAGCAGCAGCACCGCAGCCACCAACACGGCCGGCAGTATGCGCAGCAGTGCCGCGAGCAGCTGCGGCACGCCGGGCAGGCCGAGGATGTTGACCGCGGCGATCAGGAAAAACACCAGGATCAGCCAGTAAACCGTCCAGGCCAGCACCCGCGACAGCGGCCAGCGCAACGCGGCGGTCTGACCGCTGCGCTGGCGGGCCGCCTCGTACAAGCGGTCCAGGCCCCGACCCAGGCGCAAGGCCAGGGTTCGCAGCGCCACCGCCAGCAACCAGCCGACCACGAGTACCAGTACCGCGCCGAGCAGCTTCGGCAGCAGCGCGGCCGCGGCCGCTACCAGATCCCGGTAGTTGTCGTTCAGCGCCTGGAGCCACACCTGGTAGGTGTCGCTCCAGGAACTCAGCGGCGAGATCGGCATGGCAGTGCGGTCAGCAACGAACAAGAGGAAGGCGGTGACGCTCCATAACATTATCGGACCCCGTTACCAGAAAAACCAACTACTTTCGCGCAACGCGCGAAAGCCCCGCCCGATAGCCCTCCCAAGTTCTTGAGCGACCGCTCGCCAGCGCTGAAGCTCATGGGACGCTAGCGTCTGGCTCCAGTGCCGACGCTGGTCGGTCCGCCGAGCGCGTCGAGATCGCGGTTTCTGATCGGGATCGCCATCAGCAACTTGTCGTCGGCCTGGTAGCCCAGGCCGTTGCTCTCGTCGATCACCAGGTTCGGTGACTCGGATGGTAGCGCGGTCATCCGCTCGGTAGCGCCGTCGTTGATACTGACGGCGACCAGCAGGATTTCTTTGGAACCCTTCAGCTTGGTCACGAAATACTGCGAACCGCCTTCCAGGTTGGCGTAACCGGTCTCCTCGCCGATGGCCTCGGCGGTTTCGGTGAGATCCTCGCCGAAGGCTCCGACCGTGTTGCGCAGCAGTTTCTTGCCGCTGCCGATCGGCAGCGACAGCGACGGCACCCCCGGCACCAGGCCGCTGCCGTAGGCGATCAGGGTTGAACTGATCTTGAGCACGCTGCCGGACGCGTGCAGCAGGCCGGCCGAAAAGCGCTTCCAGAGGCCGATCCCCGGAGGGGGATAGCGGGCGTACCAGAGCCGCTTGGTGGTGTCCGGATCGTAGGCTGAGATTTCACTCTCGCTGATCAGGGTGATATTGCGCCGCTCGTTCAGGACCACGTAGGCCGGCGGGTCCTTGAGTTCGTGCGCGCTGCGGGCGATCACGTCGCCGTCGTAGCGGTCCAGCACGATGAGGTATTTCTCATCCGCCAGCCACACCCTACCGCCGAAGATCAGCAGATTCGTAATGGAGTCCTTGGCGCCGTCGTAGCGCCACAGCGTCTCGCCGCGGTACTTGTCCAGTGAAGCGGCACCGAACTTGCCCTTGGCTCGCCACTTTTCCTTGTCCAGATCGAAATAACGGCCGCCAAGCTGGACGAAGATCCGGGATTCATCGTTGAGCATCTCGGGCATTCGGCCGAGTTTGTCGCTGCGCCACAGGCGTTCACCGGTTTGCGGATCGAAGGCTTGCACCCGCTGGCTGCCCCCGGCCACCAGCAGGTTTTCGGTCACCAGCGGGTTGGGATACGACAGCGCCAGCTTGTCGTCGATCACCTCGAACTCCTCGCCCCACGCTGGCTGCCCGCTATCCCGGCTGAAACAGTAAATGCCCTCGTAGGTTACACACACGTGGCGACCGGACAGCACCGGCGGATGGTACAGTCCGAGGTCGAACGGGCGTGCTTCCTGGAGTTCGCCGCCGTAGTTCAGGCTTTCTCTGACCGTTGGTCGCATCAGTACGCGCTGCCCAAAATCGCGCGCCCACAGAGTCTGGCCGCTGCCCATGTCGAGCGCGGCCAGGGTGGGCTCGCGCTTGAGTCCGGAACCCAAGCCCTTGCCGGGCAGCAAGTCGCTCAGCAGGCCGCGGTCGTCGCCGTGGGCGCGGGACACGGTCACCACGTACAGGCGCTGGTTGACGCGGTCGACGCGACCCTGCAGTACGCGCCCGGTCAGCACCGGCGATTCCCACTGAATTCGCCCGCTGCCGCGGTCGACCGCGAGCACGTAGGTGCCGGCGTCGTCGAAGTGGCCGCCGGAGGCGTCGTTGATCAAGATGAAGGGCGCGTCGCGCACTCCGATCACGTCGCGGCGGGTAGCGCTGACGTTACGCAGCCGCCAGATCCGCTTTCCGCTGCGCGGATCGACCCCGAACAGGTGGCGGCTGGTGCCGACCACCAGCAGGTCTTCATCGACCAGGGTGTGAAACGATATCGGGTGTTCGAATCTGGATTCCCACTGGGTCCCGGGACGACTGATGTCAAGCGGTGGCTTGCTGGCGCAGGCGCCCAGGACCAAGGCCAGTCCGACGGCGAGAAGCCGCGCCGTCACAGAGCCGGCGATGCTCGAATATCGAATGATCACTGCTCCAATCTCCATTCAGTTAGGCGCCGAATCTTATCACCGCCGACCCGTGGAGATGTAAAGACATCGTGGTTTCATTCAGCGCCACGGGAGGGATCATCAGGCGCTACTCCCCGGTGCCGGGGGCCGTCACCGCGGGCAGCGTCGCGTGAGACTTCCCCTGACCCGGCGATTGCCCTATCCTGCGCCCCGATCAGGCGACTGGAACTTCGAGATGTTCATGCATTCAGCAAGCGGTCTCGGGCGCTGGCAACAGGCGGCGCTCGCCGCCGGAATCGGGGCTGTTTACCTGCTGGGCTGGTCGGCGCCCGCGCCGGCGGTAGAGGCCGAGGCCGAAGATCAGAAACCGGTCGTCTTTCTCCAGGTCGGCGCCTACGCCCACTACACCAAGGACGACGAGGACGAGCGCGATGGCCCCCCGCTGGTCAGCGCGATCGAATGGCTCAAGCCCAACCGCGTGTACTACGGATTGTCGCTGTTCAACAACTCTTTCGGCCAGTTCTCGCAGTTCGCTTATATCGGCAAGGAGTTTCCGCTGCCGCGCTTTCACGAGCATCTCCGCGCCCGCGTCGCGGCTGGAATCGTGCACGGTTACAAGGACGAGCACGAAGACGACCTGCCGCTCAACTACAAGGGCTTCGCGCCGGGGATCGTGCCGTCGCTGGTATTCAAGAAAAACGGCCGCGCGCTCGACGTCATATTTCTGAGCAACGCCGCGATCATGCTAATGGTCGGAATCGATCTCTAGTGGTCGCAATGAACCTATAACCATCATGTTTTACCAGATCAAAGGGGTGCTGACCCCAGCCGAGATCGAACATCTCAGGAAGCTAGCCACCGAGGTCAGATTCGTCGACGGGCGCGCGACCAACCGCGGCTCACGGGTCAAGAACAACCTCCAGGTGCCGCAAAACGACCCCCACAGCGCCGAGCCCGGCCAGGTGGTTCGCAACGCGATCTTCCGCAACGCCGAGATCCGCGCGATGACCTTTCCCAAGACCCTGGCCCGGCCGACGCTGTCGCGCTACGAGCCGGGCATGCACTACGGCCGGCACGTCGACGAATCGCTGTTTCCGTCGACCCCCAATCCGATGCGCTCGGACGTGTCCTGCACCGTGTTCATCTCCGATCCGGCTGATTACGACGGTGGCGAACTGGAAATCGAGGTCGGTTCGGGCACCGTGGCGTTCAAGCTCGAGCCCGGGGCCGCGGTGATCTACCCATCGACCACGATCCACCAGGTCAGGCCGGTCGCCCGCGGCGAACGGCTGGTCGCCGTCGCCTGGATCCACAGCTACATCGCCGACGCGGCCAAGCGGCAGATCCTGTATCAGATCAACCAGCTCATCGCCAGCCGTTCCGGCGAGGGCGACGCCGCCGCCAGGGTGCAGATGGAGGCGATCAAGAACAACCTGTTCCGGATGTGGGCCGAGGTATAGCCCGCATGTTGCATGAGTTCCACTGGGCGGTGCCTATTTACTGAGCTGAATCAATCGACTGCGCGAGTGCTTCAAGCTTGGTGCAAAAGGCAAACGACGTCGTTGCCGGTTTGTCGCCTGATTGCACGGCACAGCCGACGGCAGCGGCAGGCCGCTTCTTCGCCTGGCGGCGAAACCGCAACCAGCCTTATGCCTGGCTTCTTGCCCGATCCCCCTTGAGCTATAGCTACGACGCGCCACGGCAACGTCAAGCCGCTTCTTCGCCTGCGGCGAAACCGCAACTTGTCTTTTGCCTGCGCTATTACTCGGCGGGCGATCGAACAAGCT
>JBFGYD010000112.1:0-6870 GCA_041587615.1 Lysobacterales bacterium | reverse complement strand
GAGCGGCGCCCGCAGGTCACCGGGGGCGAGCACGTGGGTCAGTGCGCCGTCGGAAAAGAACTCGAACGCCGACAGCCGGAGCGCGACCCGCGCCGCGTCGAACACCCGCATAAGCTGGGCCAGGTCGGGCACCGCCAGCAGCATGACCGCCGCCGGCGCCGGCGGTGGCGCCAGTTTCAACGTTGCTTCGACGATGATCCCCAGCGTGCCCTCGCTGCCGATGAACAGATGGCGCAGGTCGTAGCCGGTGGCGTTCTTGATCAGACCCCGATTGAATTCCAGTAAATCGCCGCGCCCGGTGACGACTTTCAGACCTGCCACCCAGTCCCGCGTCGGTCCATAACGCAGCACCCGAATCCCGCCGGCGTTGGTCGCCACGTTGCCGCCGATCTGGCTCGATCCCTTGGCGGCGAAATCGACCGGAAACGCGAGATCGCGCTCGGCCGCGTAGCGCTGCACCCGCTCGGTCACGACGCCGGCCTCGACCGTCACCGTGCGATCGACCGGGTCGAAGCCGAGGATGCGGTTCATCCGCTCCAGCGAAACCACCAGTTCGCCGCGGGCCGCTACCGCCCCGCCGCTCAAGCCGGTGCGGCCGCCCGAGGGCACCAGCGGGCACCGATGGCGATGGGCGAAGGCCACGATCTCGCGCACCTGCTCCACGCTGCGCGGCAAGGCCACCGCCAGCGGCGCCGGCGGAAAGCGCCGGGTCCAATCGGTGCCGTAGGTTTCGAGGTCCAGGGCCGCGGTTCGAATTTCCAGTTCCGGTGCGTCGGCCCGCAGCCGCCCGAGCCGGTCCCGCGCGTCCATCGATTGAGTCTCGCTGCCCATACTGATTGAATTCAAAAAACAGCTACTAACGGGATAGTCTTCGACAAATGGATCGCGTTCGGTCCGGACCGCAGACGCATATCCGGGCAAGCGGCAGCGGCCGATTCTTGCAAACCTGTCGGGCGGTCGTCCACAATCCGGCGCTCCGTCGGCGCGATCGGCGGCGCCGGGCGGTGACCGCCGCGGGACTGAGGACCACACTCGGCATGCTAGCAGAGAACGACGATGAAGGCGCTGTCATTGAGCAAGGAAAAAATCCGGATCGTGCTGCTCGAGGGCATTCACGATCGCGCCGGCGAGGTGCTGACCGAGCATGGATATCGCAATGTCCTCGCCATCGCCATCGCCCCCGGCGACCGTGATCTGCGGCGGGCGCTCAAAGACGCCCACTTCGTCGGCATTCGATCGCGGACCCGGCTCAGCGCCGAAGTCCTTGGCGGAGCAAGATGCCTGACCGGGATCGGATGCTTCTGCATCGGCACCAACCAGGTGGACCTGGAGGCGGCGGGAGCGCTCGGGATTCCGGTATTCAACGCACCGTTTTCCAATACCCGCAGCGTGGCCGAGCTGGTCCTGGCCGAGATCATCATGCTGCTGCGTGGCATTCCGCGCAAAAACGCCGCGGCCCATCGGGGGCAATGGCTCAAGAGCGCGCGCGGCGCGGTGGAAATCCGCGGCAAGACGCTGGGCATTGTCGGTTACGGCCACATCGGCACCCAGCTCGGGGTGCTCGCCGAGGGCCTGGGCATGAACGTGGTATTCCACGACGTGGTCACCAAGCTCCCGCTCGGCAACGCCCGCCCCAGCGCGTCGCTGGCGGCCCTGCTGGACGCCGCCGACGCGGTCAGCCTGCACGTCCCCGAGACGCCCGAGACCCGCGCGATGATCGACGGCGAGGCGATCGCCCGAATGCAAGACGGCGCCTGTCTGATCAATGCCTCCCGCGGCCACGTCGTGGACATCGAGGCGCTGGCCGACGCGTTGGCCTCGGGCAAACTGGGAGGGGCGGCGGTGGACGTATTTCCATCCGAGCCGGCGTCCCGCGAGGCGCCTTTCGAGTCGCCTTTGCGCGGTTTGGATAACGTTTTGCTAACGCCGCACATCGGCGGCAGCACGCTGGAGGCACAGCGCAACATCGCCGATGAGGTGGCTAGCAAACTGGTCCGGTACAGCGACAACGGCTCGACCGTTTCGGCGGTCAATTTTCCCGAGGTCTCGCTGCCCGATATCGACGGCCGGCATCGGGTCCTTCACATCCATCACAATGAGCCGGGGGTGCTGCGCCAGATCAACCAGGTATTCGCCGACAGCGGCGTCAACGTCGCCGCTCAGTATCTGCAGACGCGCGGAGCCATCGGCTACGTGGTCATGGATATCGAGGCCGAGCGTCCGCAGGCGCTGATAGCAAGACTGCGCGCGGTCGGCGGCACGATTCGCGCGCGCATTCTGTATTAGCCGCAAATTGCATGAGTCTCGCTTGGAAGGCCCGCGTGAACGGAATCGATCTCGATTATGAGGAATTCGGCGTTCGCCACGGGCTCCCCGCATGAGCCTTGAGCACCGAAACCGGATTTATCAGGCGGTGGCCGGGATTCCGGCCGGCACGGTCAGCAGCTACGGCGCGATCGCGCGGGCGGCGGGTCTGCCCGGGCGCGCGCGCGCGGTCGGCAAGGCTCTTAGCGAGACGCCCGCCGGGGTCGAGCTGCCATGGCACCGGGTGGTTCGGGCGGACGGTCGAATCGCTTTCCCGAGCGGCAGCGAGAATTTCGATCGGCAATGCGCGCTGCTGCGCGCTGAAGGGGTGACGGTTCGGCGCGGCCGAGTCGACATGAAGCGCCACGGCCGGCAAAATCTCGACCGCGTACTGTGGGGGCCGGACCGACCCGCGGACTGACGGCCGGGCGATTATCCGCCCTCCGTGCGAAGGGCGCCAACGACCTTTGTCGGCATTTTCCTACACGCGGGCGGGCGCAGGCGCCCTATGGCCAAACCTGTTTCAAGAGCAAACTGAGTGTCGGGTCAACGACATTAGTGGAGCAACGGTAATGACGAGATGGGTTTGGCTGGGGCTGGGGCTGGCGCTGGCAGGAATGTCCGGATTGGCCGGCGCCGAGCAGATTAAGGAAGGCGCGGTCGCGTGCCGTAATCATCAGGCGCTCATTGAAATTCGCGCGGCTGAAAAAGCGGGCGACCAGCGGACCGTAGAATGGCTTTACAACGGCGCGGCCTGCATCAGGCTGTCGGCCGCAATCGAGGTCAGCGTGATCGCGGCCACCGACGACGGCGTGCGCCGTTTGCGGACCGTGGACAAGCGCCGCAACATCGACCTGTGGGTCAGTGCCGACCAGGTCGAGACGATTTGATCTAACCCGCATGTTGCATGTGTTTCCGGAATTACTCCGGGCATCCTGCCCTCCGCCCTTCGGGCCTGCCTTCGGCAGTTCAAACCGCTCCTGCGGTTTAAGGTCGGCGACGCGTGGCGGCCGATCGCGCAAGGCTACTTTCGGCAGGCCGAAAACCGCCATGCGCGCCTGGCCTTGGGACGAGTGCGGTCGAGTGGGCAGGCATACGCCGGGTTGCGGTTTCGCCGCCCGGGCAGCGGTTTTCGGCTTTGCCGAAAGAAGCGCCGGGAGACCGACCGTCGCCCGGAAGAAGCGGCCTGGCGTTGCCGTCGCCCGCGCCGTGCAATCAGTCGACAAACCGGCAACGGTAGGGTTTGGATATTCCGCGGGTTTAGACCCCCGCGGTGCCGCAGACTCCCAACCCCCCTCGTTTTCGGGAGCAGTATTCAATATACGGGCGGCGCTGCGGGCTTTTTATTGGCCGCGTTGGGTGCGCTGAACGGCACTGAGGATGCCCCTCAGGATGTGGATCTCCGATTCGCTGGGGGCCGCGCGATTCAGTAGCCGCCGCAGGCGCGTAATCATGGTTCGGTACTGCTTGGGATCGAGAAAACCGATCTCCAGCAGGGCCGCCTGCAAATGCTCGATCAGCCCTTCCATCTGCGCCTGGGGCGCGGGGCGGTGCGCGGGCATCGCCGCTCGTTCGGCCGCTCCCGCGGCCAGCGCCGCCATCCGAAACTCGTAGCAGATCACCTGAACCGCCGCGGCCAGGTTCAGGGAGCCGTATTCTTCGCTGGTCGGAATGTTGACCAGCGCGTGGCAGGCGTCGATCTCCTCGTTGGTCAGCCCCGAGCGCTCCTGGCCGAACAGCATCGCAACCCTGGCGCCGCGCTCCGCCGCGAGCGCGCGGGCGGCGGCCTGGCGTGGGTCGAGTTGTTCGATCGGTACGCGCCGCAGCCGGGCGCTCGAGCCGAGGACGAGGCGACAATCGCCAATGGCTGCGCTCAGATCGGAGACCACGCGAGCTCCGGCCAGAAGGTCGTCGGCGCCCGATGCCCGGGCAGTAGCGTCGGCGTCGGGATAGCGACGTGGATTGATCAGCACCAACTCCCTGAGCCCCATCGTCTTCATCGCCCGCGCCGCCGCCCCAATGTTGCCCGGGTGGGTTGGATGGGACAGGACGATTCGAATTCGATCCAGCATTGATTCTCGTGGCTTTCTAAGGTGCCGAGTTCTGGCGCCGCCGGCGGGTCGAGCGGCCGGCCGATTATTGGTCGGCGAGCGTCAATCCGCAAGCCGCCGGCCCGCTTGGCGGCGGGTGGCCGCCGCCGATTACGTTGGGGGCTGCCCGCCGCTCTGCTATTCTGCGCGCTGGCCGTAACGGACGGCGGATCCCCGAACAGAGCGACAGGACCGAATATGCGACAGCCGGCAGTAAACATTGCGGTGCGAGCCGCGCGCGCCGGCGCCCGGACTCTGATTCGAATGTTGAATCAGATCGATTCGCTGTCGGTCGTCGAAAAGCAGCGCAACGATTTCGTCACCGCCGCGGACCGCGGCGCCGAGCGGGCCATTATCGACGAGATCCGGCGCACCTGCCCCGACCATGCGATCCTGTCCGAAGAATGCGGTGCACTGGGCGCGTCGGACTTTCGCTGGATCATCGACCCGCTGGACGGCACCAAGAACTACATCCACGGCATCCCCCATTTCAGCATCTCGATCGCCGCCCAGCATAAGCGGGTCACCGAACACGCGGTCGTTTACGATCCGCTGCGCGAGGAGCTTTACACCGCCAGCCGGGGCGGCGGCGCATTTCTGAACGACCATCGGATCCGCGTCAGCCGACGCCCGTCGCTGGACGGGGCGATGCTCGCCACCGGGTTTCCGTTCCGCGACAAAAACCTGCTAGATCGCTATTTGGACATGTTCCGGGCCCTGTTCGAGCGCGCCACCGACGTCCGTCGGGCCGGCTCCGCCGCGCTGGACCTGGCGTACGTGGCCGCCGGCCGCGTGGACGGCTTCTGGGAGTTCGGTCTGAAGTCGTGGGACCTCGCGGCCGGGGCCCTGCTGATCCGCGAAGCCGGCGGCATCTGCACCGATTTCAGCGGCGGCGACGGCTACCTCGACAGCGGCAACATCATCGCCGCCAATTTAAAGCTCGCCGGCCAGATCAAGCGCGGCATCGAGCCTTATCTGGGGCCCGACCTCAAGCGCTGAAAAAAAGGCACCAGAAAAGAGAAAAAAGGGGCCATAAAAAAGGGGCCAGGTTCATTTTTCGCCAGATCAAAAAGGGTCATGAGAAAAATGAACCTGGCCCCTTTTTTATCTGGCCCCTTTTTTATGGGATGTGGTCCAGACCCGCGCCCTCTTTCTGCGGCGGCAGCAGATCCTGCTTGGTAACCCGCAGCCGCAGCAGCGCCGTCGCCGCCACGTAGATCGACGAGTAGGTGCCGATGATGACCCCGATGATCAGCGCCAGGGCGAAACTGTGGATGATTTCACCGCCGAGGAAAAACAGCGCCACCAGCACCATCAGCGTGGTCGCGGACGTCATCACGGTGCGACTGAGCATCTGATTGATCGACGCGTTGAACACCGTGGTCGGGTCGACCTTGCGCATGCTGCGGAAATTCTCGCGGATCCGGTCGTAGACCACGATCGTGTCGTTGAGCGAGTAGCCGATCACCGCCAGCACCGCGGCCAGCACGGTCAGGTCGAATTCGATCCCGAATACCGAGAAGAACCCGATCGTGATGACGACGTCGTGGACCAGCGCCAGCACCGCGCCGACCGAGAATTTCCACTGAAACCGAACGATGATGTAGATCAGGATGCCGATCAAGGCGTAGATCATCGCCAATCCACCCTTTTCGGCCAGTTCGTCGCCAACCTGGGGCCCCACGAATTCGACCCGGCGCAACTCGATCTGCTGGCCGCTGGCTTCCTCCAGCACCTCGATCACCCGAGTGCTCAACTGAGCGCTGCTGGTCTCGTCGGCCGAGCCCAGACGGACCACGACGTCACGCACGCCGCCAAAAGTCTGCACGATGGCGTCCTCGTAGCCGGCCGCCGCCAGCCCCGCGCGCACGTCGGTCAGGTCGACGTCGGCCGGGAAGATCACTTCGATGAGCGTGCCACCGGTGAAGTCGAGGCCGAAATTGAAGCCACGCGTGGCGATCGAGCCGATCGCGATGGCGAGCAGCACCGTCGAGAAGATCAGCGCGAGCTGGCGCTGGCCCATGAAATCGATATTGGTTTGTGTTTTGAGTAATTCCATGGAATTTCCTAGATCGACGACTAAATCGCCAACGAACGGACCCGCTGCTTGCGCCCGTAGATCAGGTTGACCGCCGCGCGGGTGCCCATGATCGCGGTGAACATCGAGGTCACAATGCCGAGCGAGAGGGTCACCGCGAAACCCTTGATCGGGCCCGTGCCGAACGTGAATAGTACGATCGCGGCGATCAACGTGGTCACGTTGGCGTCGGCGATGGTCGAGAAGGCCTTCTCGTAGCCGGCCCGAATGCTGGCCTGCGGGGTGTTGTCGTTGCGCAACTCCTCACGGATGCGTTCGAAGATCAACACGTTGGCGTCTACCGCCATGCCCACGGTCAGCACGATCCCAGCGATGCCGGGCTGGGTCAGAGTCGCCCCCAGGAGCGACAGCAGCGCGATCACCAACACCAGGTTGGCG
>JBFGYD010000111.1:0-6882 GCA_041587615.1 Lysobacterales bacterium | reverse complement strand
TTCGGCGTCTGCGCGACGATCGCGCGGCGCACCGGCTGGGATCTGTGGGCGGTGCGCCTGGTGGCGGCGATCAGCGCCCTGATGTTTACGATCGCCACCGCACTGGCCTACTTCATCCTCGCCATGCTGCTGGAGGAGACGCGGCCCGGGGCGCAGCGCAAAATCAGCCGCTGGGCGCGCCAGCTCGATGCGCTGACCGAGCGCATCTGGCGCGGACTGAAGCAGTTTTTCGCCGATCGACCGGAGCGTGAAATGCACGACGGCGACTATGAAACTAATCGCGAGTACTACCGGTCCAATTGACTGAGCCTGCCCGGAGAGGCGGGGGGAACATGACATTCCTCTGTTTCCTCCCCAGAAAACACTCCTAACCCCGTTCTTTCCGGGCAGGCCCCTACCCTCGAACGAAGGGCCTGGTTCCTCAGCCCCGACCTGGTTTACAGCAAGAGTTCTTCAGCGCTAGCCGGTTGGGCGATTTGCGGTGCCCGCAAATCGATTTCAGATAATTCCTAATCAGTCGTAGCAAGCTGAAGCGCCCAACCGCACCGGGAGCCCTGCGTCGCCCCCATCCAAGAAGACCCAACTCTATTTGCGGGAACCGCAAATAGCCCAGCCGGCTAGCCCAGAGGCGCTCTTAAATAGACGCGGATCGGAGACGGCAGTCAGTTAGCCGCCTCCACCGCTTACGCCAAGCCAAGACCGTCGACCGTCCTTTGCTCTCGGACGGTGGAGAATCGACCACGCCCGTCGCGCTCGATCTGCGCCATGGCGCAGTCAGGATCGTGGGTGAAGTAAAGGCGCACGCCGCGCCGCAGTTTGTCCTCCAGAAAGGCCTTCTTTTCGTCGATCAGGCGCTCCGGGTACCGGTCGTAGCCCATCGTCACCGGGAGGTGCACCCAGGGCCGCCCGGGGATCAGGTCGGCGCAGAACGCGACCCCGCCGTCGCCGCCGATTTCGGCCAGCATCAAACCCGGCGTATGGCCGTCGGAGTACTCGAAGCGCACCGCCGGCCCGAGGGTCTCGGATCGTTCTCCGTCGATCAGTTCCAGTCGTCCGCTGGCCTCGAGCACGGGCGGGAGTTCGGGAATGAACGAGGCCCGGTCGCGCGGATGCGGGTTCAGTGCCCGCCGCCACGACCGCTCACCGACCAGATAACGGGCGCGTGGGAATAGCAGTGCCGGCTCGCGTCCCTTGCGATAGGCGTTCAGCAGGCCGCCGGCGTGGTCGAAATGCAGGTGCGACAGGACCACCGCGTCGACGTCCTCGTGACCGAATCCGCGCGCCTCGAGCGAGGCCAGAAGCACGTGTTCGTCTTCGACCACGCCGTAGCGGTCCTTGAGTTTGGGCTCGAAAAAGGCGCCGATGCCGGTCTCGAACAGCACCGTTTTGCCGTTCAGCCCCGTGACCAGCAGCGCGCGGCATGAAAGGCGGATCCGGTGCTGTTCGTCGGGCGCCGTCCAGCGCGACCACAGCGCCCGCGGCACGTTGCCGAACATCGAGCCGCCGTCGAGGCGCTGGCTGTTGCCTTCGACCGAATAGAGCCTCATTCGTTTGCTCAACAGCTTATCGAGGATACGGGTAGGCGCTCCCGATCGCGGCGCCCTGCTGGACGTGGACGTTCGGCCAGTCCTCCAGCAGCGGGGTGCCGAGCAGCCGGACGTTGCACGCGCGTTCGAACACCATCACGAAGTCCGAACCGCCGAACTGGAAATATCCCAGCTCTTCGCCCTTGTGCAGCGTCACCCCCTCGTCGGCCGTAATCACCACCGAGGACACCTGGGCCATGCCCATCGGGATGCAGGCCACCAATCCGATCGGGGAATCGATGACCGCGATGCCGCGACTCTGCAGGAACTGAAAGCCGGTGCCGTCATAGGCGGTGATGATTTTCTGATCGCTGCCGGGCTGGGTTTCGATGCCGACTTCCAGATAGCAAAGCCCGGGAACGATTTTTTTCTCCAGCACCCTGCCCTGCACCGGCGTGTGCCAGCGGTGATAGTCATAGGTGTTCAGGAAACTATGGGTGAATACACCGCCCTTGAACCGATCGGCATACTTGCTGTCGGCCAGCAGCTCCTCGATCGACCATTGAAGTCCCTTGACCGTGACCGTGTTGGTCTGGCTCACCTGCCACCAGCCCACAAAGGTACAGTCAGCCGGCGACACGATGACGCTGTGGTCGGTCAGCCCGGCGATCGGGCGCATGCCGGGCTTCACGTGGCGGGCGAAGAACTGATTGAAAGTGCGGTAGCCTGACGGCGGTTCGGTGTACTCGTCGTAGTTGAATTCAGGCGCTTTCTTGAAGCTGTCGATCTCTGCGCTGGACTCCGGGGTATCGAGAAACTCACCCCATTGGTCCGCGAAATCGACGATCCACTTTGACAGCGGGTATTTCTTGAAATCCACCGGTCCCGGTTGGATCGGCTGCTGCAGCTTGCGCACCGGACTCTGGGCCAGGATGAAGTAGAAATTGACGATATCGTTATAGACGTTCCGCTCGCTTACTCCGTTGATCACGGTCTCCCTGGGCACCCACCTCACCAGCCAATCCAGATATTTGTAGTAGGACTCGAGCTTGTCGGGCTTGATGATGCAGTGGCGGCTCTTGGGGTCGATCTGGGGGAACGTCCGGATCTCGTTCGCGACCACCTGGTCCTGCGCCGCGCGGAGCGCCTGCTTGAACTTCGACTGCCATTTGTGGCGCCGGACCAGCGACCTGAGTTTCTTGACGACGTCTTTTCGCATCACGGATTCCTCGAGATCAACGCAGCCGTCAGGCAGGCCGCGCGGCGCGGACTGTCGGCGCCCAGGTTGAGCGCGGCGGCGCCGCTGTCGCGGCGGCCGTCCACCCCGGCCCAGAAATAGCAGGTTTCGGGGTCGAACAGCGCCATCTGCGTCGCCCCCATCGTCGCCCGCTCGGCCAGCACGTGGCCCAGAGCCTCCAGCTTGGCGCGCACGTCGCGGGGAAAGTCGGGCTCGAGGAAAAGAGTTTCCGGCCGCCACTGGTGGTGAAAGCGCGGCGCCATCACCGCCTGCTGGGGGTTCATGCCGAAATCGATCACGTTGATCAGCGCATGCATCACCGAGCTGATGATCATCGTGCCCATCGGCGATCCCAGCGCCATGACCGCGCGCCCGTCCTTGAGCACGATGGTCGGGGTCATGCTCGACAGCGGTCGCTTGCCGGGCTTGATCGCGTTGGCCTCGGCTCCGACCGCCTGCCATTCGTTGGGCATCGCTGGGGCGATCGAAAAATCGTCCATCTCGTTGTTGAGCACGATGCCGGTGCCGGGAACCGTGATCAGCGAGCCGAACACCGAGTTGATCGTTTGGGTCAGCGCCACCGCGTTGCCGGCGCCGTCCATGATCGAGATATGGGTGGTGCCGTGGTCATCCGGCGCCTGGGGCCCGTCGGGAACTGAAATCAGGCGATCGTTGCGGATCCGCTTGGAAATTTCCGCCGCATAGGCCTTCGAGGTCAGTTGCTCCACCGGCACCGGATAGAAATCTGGGTCGCCGAGGTGCCGCGCGCGGTCGGCGAAGGCCAGCTTCATGGTCTCACCGAGCAGGTGAACGTAGTCGCTGGATCCGTGCCCCAGCTCGTCCAGGTCGAACGGCTCGAGAATATTGAGCATTTCCACCAGCAGCACGCCGCCGGAGCTCGGCGGCGGCATCGAAATGATCCGGTGACCGCGATACTCGCCGGCGATCGGCTCCCGCCACTTGACCTCGTAGCCGGCCAGGTCCGCGACCGACACGGCACCGTTGGTGGCTTTGGCGATCTTCTCCGCCAGCGGCCCGGTGGCCAGCGCTTCGCCGCCGTGTTTTTGAATCCGCCTCAGGGTCCTGGCCAGGTCCTTCTGCACCAGCTTCCAGCCCAGCGCCGGACCTTGTCCACCGTCGAGCTGGATGCGCGCCGTTTCCGGGTAATCGGCCAGGCGCGGAGCGACCCAGGAGGTCATCCGCCGGTGCCAGACGGAGACCTCGACGCCCTGTTCTGCCAGCTCGATCGCGGGCTCGATCAGCTCCGCCCACGGGCGGGAGCCGAAGCGCGAGTGCAGCGCGTGCACGCCTTGCACGTAGCCCGGCACGCCAACGGCCAGCGGCCCGCGCTTGATCAGTTCAGGGTTCTCCGCGTAGACGGCGACGTCGACCGCGGCCGGAGCGACCTCGCGCGCGTCCAGCGCGGCGCTTTCGCCGTCCTCGGCCAGGTAGACCACGGCGAACAAACCGCCGCCGAGCCCGGAGCTGAACGGATGCGCGACCGAGGCGGCAAACGAAGTCGCTACCGCCGCGTCCACCGCGTTGCCACCGCGCCTGAGCACCTCGGCGCCGGCCGCCGCGGCCGGGCGCACCGACGAAACCACGATGCCGTCGCGCGCCCAGATCGGCTGGAAGCTCGCCGCCACAACGACCCCGGGCGCCAACCCGACCAGCAGCAAAAGAGCGATTGTTCGCCGGCCCAGTCCGAGACGCGCACTCACGCGCTTTTCTCCACGGCGGTCAGGCGAGCGTACTTGGCCTGCAGTTCGTCCTCGGTCTCGGGGTGCTCGGGATCGAGCAGGCAGCACTCGACCGGGCACACCTCCTGGCATTGCGGAACCTCGAAGTGGCCCACGCATTGGGTGCAGCGAGCCGGGTCGATCTCGTAAATCTCCGGACCCATATAAATTGCCTCGTTCGGGCATTCGGGCTCGCACACGTCGCAGTTGATGCATTGATCGGTGATGTATAGCGCCATCGGGGTTATTCGGTTGGTGGGATCGGCCTGAGCGGTTGATTCAGATTAAGTCGCGGTCCGGAAGTGTTTTTTCAATGCCTCGTGGACCTCGGCGGGCACGAAATCCCCGACGTCGCCGCCGAGACTGGCGATCTCCTTGACCAGCGAGGCGGAGATGAAGGCATAGTGCTCTGACGGGGTCAAAAACAGCGTCTCGACCTCCGGCGCCAAGCGCCGGTTCATGCTGGCAAGCTGGAACTCATACTCGAAATCGGACACCGCCCTCAAGCCCCGCAGCAACACCCCGGCGCCGGTCTCGCGCACGAAGTCCACCAGCAGATTCGAAAAGCCCACCACCCTGACGTTGCCCATTTCACCCACGGCCAGCTTGGCGAAGCGCACCCGCTCGGCCACGCTGAAGGTCGGACCCTTGCGCGGGCTCTCCGCGATCGCGACGATGACCTTGCCAAACAAGCGCGCGGCGCGCTGCACCAGATCAATGTGACCGTTGGTGATCGGGTCAAACGTCCCCGGATAGATCGCCAGATTTGAATCCGCCATCGGTTTGCCGTCAAGTCCGCTTTAGCTCGATCCCGGCTGCGATTCTAACCCGAACGCGACACGAGTACCTGACAACCCATCCGCGCCCCGCCGATCGACCGCGGCGGTGGGATAAACCGGGCCAGCGGCGCACTAGTCTCAGTACCGATTGGCCAAAGGAGCGAGGACGATGATCGAAATTCCGAGCATGAGACCGGAAACCCGTTACGGCATCCCCACCGCCGATCTGATGCTGTTTAACCGGCAGTACGTTTGCGGATACTCCTACCTCTTCCGCCAGCCGCGCTGGGTCATGGAACTGATCGACCCGGCCACCGCGATGCAGCCGGCGGAGGACTTCGACCGGCTGGACAACTTTCGGGAGGACCTGCGCGTACCCGAACTGTTTCGTTCGACCTTGGACGACTACCGGGGCTCGGGCCACGACCGCGGACACATGGTCTCCAGCGCCGATCGCAAATCCCGAAACATCCTCAACAGCGAGACCTTTCTGCTGACCAACATGAGCCCGCAGACGCCCGCTTTCAATCGCCAGATCTGGCGCAAACTCGAGACCGCCGTGCGCGACCTGCAGGCCAAGGAGGAATACGTCGAGGTTTATGTCATTTCCGGACCGTTGTTCGAGATGGGCGATCCGATCGACTGCATCGGCGACAACAAAGTCGTCATCCCCGACGCCTATTTCAAATCGGTCCTGGGCGAGCGGGCGGATCCCAACACGAACCGCATGCAGCTCGATCTATGGACCTTCAAGATCAAGAACGTGGGCCAGACCGATCCGCTTTCGAGTTTCTTGGTCAAGACCACGGACGTCGAACGGCAGGCCGGACTGCAACTGTGGGACCGGCTGCGCGGCGAACGGTGGGCGGAGCAGAAGAACCGGGTTCGGGAGATGTGGGACGAGAGCTGAGCCCATGAAAACTCTCGTGCTGCTGCTGGTTATGGTGGTCCTCCCGGCGTTTCTGTTCCAGGCCGGCGTCTGGGTCATGGGCGCGATCAGCAAGCGGGCCGTCGTCGGCGAGACGCTCAACCAGCGTTTGGGCGGGTATTCCAAAGACCGCGTCGAACAATACTGGGGCGAAGCAAGAGCCAAACAGGGCGAGAGAGGACTTCATCGCGAAATGCGATTCCTGGAAGTCGACCTGATTTTCCCGTTTGTTTACGGCGCGGGGCTGGCGGCAAGCCTGCTGATCGGCTGGGTCCTGATTGGCCGACCTTTTGCGCCGGGGTGGTGCCTGTTGCCTGTGGGTGTCGTCATGCTCGCCGACTGGGCCGAGAACCTAATCCAGATCGAGCAGCTCAAGCATTTCCTCGAGGGACGAGGCCTTATCGAGGCGAGTATCAACGTTGCCAGTGCCGCGACGCGAATCAAGCTCGCGGGTCTGTTCGTCTGCATGGCTTTTGTAGCGGTCCTGCTGCTGTGGGCGGCCTGGGTCCAGTTCCGAGGCGGCAAGTCCGCCTAGGCTCCAACGAGCTTTAGTCATGCCGCGCCAGCAGGCGCAATCGAACGCCCGCGATCTCCGTGTCGCGCACGCCCCTAAACTCGGCGGTCGGCGCGATCTCCGTTTCTAGCGGCGACTCAGCGTAAACCAGGCCGCCGG
>JBFGYD010000110.1:0-6889 GCA_041587615.1 Lysobacterales bacterium | reverse complement strand
GCCGGCCCTCACGGGTCAGCGCGCTCAAATCCGGCAGCAGCAGGCTGAGCTCGCCGATGCCCGCGTATGGGGTCAGCAACTCGGTGATCGCACCGCTAGGCCAGCCGGCGGGCAAATGCTCGGCCAGCGCCGGATGCCGGGAACTCAAGCCCCCCGCCGACAGACGCCCGTCGCGCGCGCGCCAGACCCCGCGAGCGGCGAATTGAGCGGCCGTTGAAGACTCCTTGTGATTCATGCCCGGATCGACGACGCGATGAATTAAGCCGACAGCACGTTGCGGATGACCCCGACCCCGAGACCCTCGATCGCCAGCGACTGGCGCCGCAGATCCAGCTCGATGGGTTCGAAATCCGGATTCTCGGGTAGCAGTTGAACCCGTGAACCACGCCGGTAAAAACGCTTCACCGTCACCTCGTCGTCCAGGCGCGCAACGACGATCTGGTAATTGACCGCGTCCGGCGTGCGGTGCACGGCCAGCAGGTCGCCGTCAACAATGCCCGCATCCCGCATGCTCATGCCCCGGACCCGGAGCAGGTAGTCGGGGCGCGGCCGGAACAGGCCGGGATCGACCGCATAGCGGGCCTCGATGTTTTCGGTTGCCAGGATCGGCTGTCCGGCGGCCACCCGCCCGACCAGTGGCAGGCTGAGCGCGCCCGTCGCACGCTTGGCCCGGGCTTCGGTCAAATGGATGCCGCGCGAAACCCCGCCCTGTAGGCGGATCGCGCCTTTGCGCTCCAGCGCCCGCAGGTGCGCCTCGGCCGCATTGGGCGAGCGGAACCCGAAATGGGTCGAAATCTCGGCCCGGGTCGGTGGATAGCCGTTTTTTTGCTGCCAGGAGCGGATGAAATCGAGGATTTCGGTTTGTCGCTTGGTCAGGTTGCGGGCCATGGGAAGCTTACCTCTGGTGGAGCACTGTCATTATATACAGTTTCATAGGCATTAGCCAATGGAAACGTCGGACGGCTCCGAATGAGCCGATCGGTCTGTTGCGGCGTGGTAACGACGATCGGTCCGAATCGGAACGCTTCTTCCCCTAGCGGGGAAACCGCAATCCGCTTCGGCCCTGGCGCGTCGAGGTCGTGCGCCTGCCTGTTCATGTGCAGCGGTGGTGGACACTCCGATCGGCGCACGCCCGAATGCTTCTTTGCCTTGCGGCAAAACCGCAATCGATCGTGCGCCTGCCGCGTCCGGTGCAGCGGTGGTGGATGGGGTCAGGACCTCTAAGAAAAAGGTCCTGACCCCAGCGTCGCGAGCAGGTCTTCCAGCAATTGCTCGGCCTGGTCCCAGTCGCACTTCCAGATGGTGGTCGTGATGTTTTCGGGCACCTCGCGCTCGGCCGAGAATGTCAGCGGTGGATCATCGTCGTCGGTGAACCTCATGACCAACCGCCCCGGGATCCAGATCCGCATGCCGGTGCCCGGTCGGGCATCGGCGAACAGCTCGAACTGAAAATCCGCGTCGATCGAAAGCGGCGTGATCCCGGCCGCGATTCGTTCTTCGGCGAGCCGGCCCATGACGATGGGGCGCTCCGGGTACAAGGCCGACGCGCCCTCGAGGATGGCTCGCCGAAAGCCAATCCGCTGCGCTTCGGACTGTCGCAGCGTGTCCTCGCGGCAGGTGGGTTCTCCGTCCTCGGTGGCAAAGATGTCGAGAGTCGCCGGTCGGGCCTCGGCCAGCGCGGCGGCCAGCGTTTCGCGCCGGCGTTGCCAGGCTTCCCGGTCTTCCGGTTTGCCCCAGCCGGCCACCAGCGCCGACAGCGTCTCGATCTCGATCTCGCTGTTCAAGACGAACCATTCGGCGTCCCGCATCAGTCGCTCGATTTCGCTCCGGGCCGATTCGAACTCGTCTCGGGCCGCACCCGAGCAGCGGGTCTCGTCGGCTCCCAGGGCGTTGACGACCCGAGCCGCTTCGACCAGCGGCTCCCGGCTGCCGGCCTGGTACCTCGTCAGAGATCGCTGCGTGACATCGCGGGCGGCCTCACAGCGCGCGCGCAGGTCTTCCTCGGCCTGCCGCTGGGCCGGCGTCTTCCGCTCAAGTATCAAGCCCGACCCGACGAACACCGCAATTCCCACGGCGACGAGTACCGCCAGGGCGGCGAGCCAGAGCTTGTTCATCCGCGCAATCTCCTCACCTTGGACTGCAGCTTCTCGAGCGCGCCCGCGGGCGCGCCGGAGGCGTAGCGCAGGTCGACATAGAGGTCGGTAATCGCCTCGATCGCGGGCGCGAGGGGTCGCGCTTCGGCCGCCGCCCGGCGCGCAAAATCACGCGGTCCTTCCCAGGCCTTGCGCTGGATTCCCAGGCGCGCCATTTTGCGGCAGAAACGGGCATATTCGCGGGCCACCGGATCGTAGCCGCCGAGCCACTGCGCGCGCAGCAGCAGGTACATGACCAGGCCGACGAACAGCGTTCCCACCGCGACCAGCAGGAGCATGCCGTTGCGTGCCGACAGCTCTTCGATCCCGAGCGGCTTGAACAGCGATCGCTGGCGGGCGCGGTCGAACTTGAGCACCCACTCGCTCCACAGGCGATGGACCGCGTCGAACTGGTCGCGCACCTCTCTGAGCCAGGCGAAGTCCAGCAGGCCCCGGCGGGCGCCAACCGCCGCCAGCGCCCCGAGGTTGACTCGATCCGGGGCGACCGCGGCCGTCGGATCCACCCGCACCCACCCGCGATCGTCCAGCCAAACTTCCGCCCAGGCGTGGGCATCGGACTGGCGCACCAGCAGGTAGCCGGCATTGGCGTTGTAGGTGCCGCCCTGGTAGCCGGTGACGACGCGCGCCGACACGCCGGCGGCGCGCATCAGAAAGGTGAACGCCGAGGCGTAGTACTCGCAATATCCGTCTTTGGTCTCGAACAGGAAATCGTCGACCCCGTGAATGCCGATGGGGGGCGGCTGGAACGAATAGGAAAATCCCTCGTTTCGAAACATCGTCAGCGCGCGCTGAACGATGGCGGCGCGGTTGGCGCCGAAGCGGCGCGCCCAGTCGCTGGCCAGTTCGCGAGCGCGTGGATTGCTGCCGGCGGGAAGCTGCCGGCCGCGCGAGATCAGCGCGCGGTCCCAGCGGCCGTCCATTGGATAAAGCGGGTCGCTGATCATTTCGTAGGCCAGCAACTGGCTCACGGGCGCCCGTCGGTGGAGGGTGAAATCGAATTCAATCGCGCTGCGCGGCGGCAGCGTTCGGCGCACTGGAAGGTCGAGCGCAAACAGCCAGTGTTGATCGGTCGGCTCGAGCGTCACCTGATAGCGGATCGGCGCGCGAATCCGGCTGGGGTCGATGTCCGAGCGTACCCCGATCAGCGGGGGCCGGGTGGAGGTGATGATGCAGTTGTCGCGGCACCAGGCGTTGCCGTTGAAATACCATAGCACCGGTCCGCGCCAGTAGAGCGCGTTCGGGTCCGGGACCGGGCCCTCGAATTCGACCCTGAAGGCCACCGAATCGTCGATGAAAAGCTCCAGGATCTTGCCGGGTTCCATCCGATCCGAGATCCCGGTTTTGCCAGCCAGGGCATCCTCCGGCACCCCCCACAACGGAGTGCCCAGCCGCGGAAAAAGCAGAAACATCGCCGCCATCAGCGGAAGTCCCTGCAGCAGCATCCAGGCCGCGTTGCGCAGCGCTCCCCAAAACGGGGCGGCCACCACGCCGGGTTCGCCGTGGCGCTCGCGCGAGGGCTGAAGCTCGGTCACGATCAGGGTCCCGGTGATCACGACCACGGCCAGCAGCAGGTAGCCGACCATGTAGATAGACTGTTCGAACAAAAACTGGGTGACGACGACGAAGTAGGCCAGGCTGATCAGCAGGTAAACGTCCCGGCGGCGGAAGGTCTCCATCAGTTTCAGGGCCAGCATCGCGCACAGCAGCGCGACCCCGGCCTGGCGGCCAAGAATGGTGCCGTAGTATTTCAGGATCGCCGCCAGGCAAACCACGGTGATGGCCAGCCGCAGCCAGGTCGCCAGCGGCCGGCGCTTGAAGTAAAAATGCGACATCCGTTCCGCCACCGCGGCCAGGAACAGCAGCGGCAGCCACGCCGGGAGGCGCGGCACGTGCGGGCCAATCGCCAGCGTCAGCGACGCCAGCAGCCACGCCATCGTGACCCGATCGGGCAGGCGGCTTACCCCGGAAATTCGGCCAAAGCTCTCAGACATCGGTGCTTGTGGGTGTCGCCGGTGGCTGGTCCGATCGTGTCTTCCGGCATGACCAGCGCGTATTTCAGCTCCCGCGCGTGGGCCTCGATCACCCAGCGCGCCAGACGCGCCAGGCGCGCCTCGGTATCGGCCAATTCGATCCGTTCGAACACCAGCCGCAACTCCTCGCTCTGGTGGTCGGCAAAGGTCTTGGTGACCATTTCGTCGGTGCGAGCAATCACCTTCCACGCGATCAGTCGGGAGGGATCTCCGGGGCGGTAGTCGCGCAGCCCGGCCCATTCCTCGTCGCCGTGGTGTTCCGGCCGGCCGGTTCCGGCCTCAGCGCCGGTCGGCAGCCCCGGCCCGTGCGGCTCCGGTCGCGGATAGACCAGGCACCGGGCCGGCGGCTGGACCCAGGCCCAGGCATGGAACAGGCCTACCGGGTAGGCGGTGTAGAGGCGGGCGCGCGGCAGTTCGATCCAACCACGGCGCTGGGTCGGTACCACGATCGCGACGTCGCTGCGGCCGTTGCCGGGAAGATCGGTGAAGGTCGCCTCGGTCTGCACCCGGCCCCAAATGGACGGGCGCGGCGTGCTGCTGGGGTTCTGCAGGGTCAACACGAACTCCGCCGGCTCGCCCGCGAACACCGGGGCGGCGGTGACCTGCACCACCCGCAGGCCGGCCAGGTTGCGGACCGTGTAAAGCGGCGACAGCAGCGCGACGCCTGACAGCAGGAAGGTAAACAGCAGCGCCATGTTGTTGTTGTAGTTGAGACCGCCGAGCAGCAGCACGAACAGCAGCAGACCGAAAAACAGGCCGAAGCGAGTGGGCACGATGTAGATGCGCTTGCGCTCGAGTTCCAGCGGCAGCGTCTGCGGGGTGCGGTGGCCGGCAAACCGCTGGAGCAAACGGTAGCTCCATTCCAGCCAGTCGAAGCGGCGCAGGCTATTGAGACTGCCGAGCATGTCTACGAATCGCGGACGGAGTGAAACTCATGCGAGATGCAGGCTCCTAGTGCCCTGTCCCGCAAATAAATTGGCATTCAGCGCTAACACCAGGCACCAGGACAAGGCGCATTGCGCCGCGCATGGTCATTCCATGGGCAAGCAATGCAACGCCGTCATGGCGCCTGGTGTTAGCGCCCGGAGGGCGCGCCCAGCAAGGCCTCTGGCGGTGTTGCGGCCCTTGACCATGGAATGACCATGGCGCTGCGGGCCGCGCCTTGCCAGCGGCCTTGATGAGCGCGCTGAATGCTAAGTTATTTGCGGGACAGGACACTAGGGAATCGGCACCTGCTCGAGCAGCAGCGCGGTGATCTGATCGGCGCTCTTCTCGGTTCCGGGCGCGGCCCGCAAGCGATGGGCGGCCACCGCCACGAACACGGCCTGGATGTCTTCCGGAATGAGATGCTCACGGCCCTCTAGCAGCGCCCAGGCCCGGGCCGATCTCAGGATCGCGAGCGCCCCGCGTGGCGACAGTCCGGTCTCGATACCGGCATATTCGCGGCTCGACTGAACCAGCGCCTGCAGGTAATCGAGCAGCGCCGGGGCCGCGTGCACGCCGCCGGCCGCGCGCTGCAGAGTCTGGAGCTGCGAGCGGTCCATCGAGGCGGAGAGTTCGGCCAGCAGGTGCTGGCGGTCCGGCTCCTCGAGCAGGCGCCGCTCCGCCTCACGGTGCGGGTAGCCCATATGCAGGCGCATCAGAAACCGGTCCATTTGGGAGTCGGGCAGCGGGAAGGTCCCGGCCAGGTCGACCGGATTCTGGGTGGCGATGACGAAAAACGGCCGCGGCAGGGGCCGCGTCTTGCCCTCGATCGTCACGTTGCGCTCGGCCATCGCCTCCAGCAGCGCGCTCTGGGTCTTGGGAGTCGCCCGGTTGACCTCGTCGGCCAGCATCAGCTCTGAAAAGATCGGGCCCGGGTGAAAGTCGAAAACCTCCCGCTCGCGGCTGTAGATCGTGATCCCCAGGATGTCCGCCGGCAGCATGTCGGAAGTGAACTGGACGCGCTGGTATTCGAGCCCGGTAGTGACCGCCAGTGCCTGGGCCAGCGTGGTCTTGCCGACCCCGGGCACGTCTTCCAGCAGCAGGTGGCCGTCGGCCACGAGACAGGCCATCGCGAGCTTGATCGTGGACCGCTTGCCGACGACAATCCCGTTGACCTGCTCGAGCGCCGCGGTGAGCGCCGCCTCGGCGGCCTCCAGTTCGGGTCGGGTGCTGAGCGATGAATCGTTCATATTGCTTCCTGGCCGCGCCAAGCCGAAGTCCGCTCTGAGGCGGAGTCATGCGCGCGCAACGAGACAACCATACCGCAAAATGGCTTCCGCAAACGATAAATGAAGCAGGCTAAATGGCTGCTGGCCGGCCTCGGCGCGCTGGGACTGGTTAAAGGGTATCTGGCGCTGAAGCTCGACCTGTTCGGCGACGAAGCGTTTTACTGGCTCGAGGGACGCCATCTGGCGTGGGCCTACGGCGACGTCCCGCCGCTGACGCCGTGGCTGATTCGGGCCGGCACCGAGCTGTGGGGAGACACCGAATGGGGGGTGCGCGGCTTGGCCCTGATTGCCGGCAGCGCGCTGCCGTGGCTCATCTATCGGCTGGCGAGCAACTATGTGCCTCCGGCCAAGGCGGTCGCGGCCGGCGCGCTCAGTCTCGGCCTGCCCCTGGTGCTCAGTCTCGGCCTGCTGGCGCTGCCGGACGTCTGGATCAACGTCCTGTGGCTGCTGCTGCTGATCCTGTCGTTGAAAGCGCTCGACGGTAAGATTTGGC
>JBFGYD010000109.1:0-6908 GCA_041587615.1 Lysobacterales bacterium | reverse complement strand
GGGGGCAAGCATCGCTCGGTGTACGTCGCCGAGGAGCTGGCGCGTCATTTTCAGCGCAGCCGCCCGCAGGTCATCAGCTACCATCGGGAATTGCTGTGAGCGTCGGGCTGCTGCTGATCGCCCACCAGGATCTCGGCGCCTGCATGCTGCGCCAGGCGGTTGCCAATTTCGGCCCGCTGGGGCCACCGATAGCGGTCATGGAAATCAACCCCGAGAGCGACCCGGAAGAGCTGGTGCAGCAAGGTCGGGAACTGCTGTCGAGTCTCGACGAGGGCGACGGCGTGTTGATCCTGACCGACATCTTCGGGGCGACCCCGAGCAACCTGGCCCACCGCTTCTGCGGCGACGATGAGCGCGTGATCCACGGCCTCAACCTGGCCATGCTGGCGCGCGCGCGGAACTACCGTGACCTGCCGCTGGGCGAACTCACGCTGAAGCTGCTCGAGGGCGGCCGCAGCGCGGTCTTTGCCGGTCAGGCGCCGATTTAGCGCCACGCGGCCTAATGCAGACGGCGACGGTCAGGGTTTCCAACCGGCTGGGACTGCACGCCCGCGCCGCGGCCAAGCTGGTTCAGCTTGCGTCCGGCTTCGACTGCGAAGTGGCCGTCGCCCGTGACGGCCGCGAGGTCAATGCCAAGTCGATCATGGGTGTTATGATGTTGGCGGCGTCCCAAGGCTCCGAGCTGATGCTGCGCACCGACGGTGCCGACGAAGCGGATGCTCTGGACGCGATCCGCCGACTCATCGAGAACAAATTCGGAGAAGATCAATAGCGTGGCGCTGGCGATTTACGGCATTGGAGTCTCCCGGGGCGTCGCCCTCGGCAATGCTCATCTGGCGCGGCGCGACCGTCTCGACATCCAGGAACAACTGGTCGATCACGACCAGGTAGAGAACGAAATCAAGCGCTTTCGCAAGGCGCTGCGCGAGTCTCGCGAGGAGCTGCGGCTGGTCCGCGATCGCTTGCCCGCCGGCACCCCGGGCGAAATCACCGAATTCATCGACATCCACGCGCTGATGCTCGAGGACAGCTCGCTGATCGAGGGCCCGATCAAGATCATGCGGGAACTGGACTGCAACGCGGAGTGGGCTTTGAACGTCGAGCGCAGCCGGCTGCGCCGGATCTTCGAGGACATGGAAGATCCCTACATCAGCTCGCGAATGGACGACGTCGACCAGGTCATCGACCGGATTCAAAACCGTCTGCACGAGCGCGCTACGGGGAAGGATGGGCCCGGCGGCAGCTACCGTGGGCGCGTACTGGTGGCCGACGACATCGACCCGGCCGATCTGCTGCTGCTCCACCATCAGGGGATCGCGGCGCTGGTGACCGAGCTGGGCGGCGCGCTGTCGCACACCGCGATCCTGGCCCGCAGTCTGAAGATACCGGCGGTCATGGGCGTCCATCACGCCGGCAGCCTGATCGCCGAGGGCGACTCCCTCGTGGTCGACGGCGATCGCGGCGTGGTCATGGCCGAGCCCGGTCGGAGCGTTCTGAAGCACTACCGCGAAAAGCTGCGCTGCATCCAGCGGCGGCAGCGGGGCTTGAGCCGGATTCGAACCAAACCGGCGCGAACCGCGGACGGCACCAGCGTCAGCCTGCAGGCCAACGTGGACCTGCCGCAGGACATGAAACTGCTGGACGAGGCCAATGCCGACGGCGTCGGCCTGTATCGCACCGAATACCTGTTTCTGAACCAGCCCGAGGCGCCGGACGAGGAGACCCAATTCGACGTCTACGCGGGCCTGGTGAAAGCGCTGGACGGACGGCCGGTCACGATTCGCACGCTCGACCTGGGCGCCGACAAGCAGGTCGACAGCCGGCGGGTGCCCGGAACCGCTCCGATCAATCCATCGCTGGGCCTGCGGGCGATCCGGATGTGTCTCAACGATCCGGCGATCTTTCTGCCCCAGCTGCGCGCAATCCTGCGCGCCGCGGCGCTGGGACCGGTGCGGGTCCTGATCCCGATGCTGTCCAACACCCAGGAGCTGTTCCAAGTCAAGCATCTGCTGCAGGCCACCCGCCGCGAACTGAAGGCCCAGGGTCAAGAGGTCGGCGAGGTCGAGCTTGGCGGCATGATTGAGGTACCGGCGGCGGCGTTGTCGGCGCGCTCGTTCGCCAAGCACCTGGACTTCTTGTCGATCGGCACCAACGACCTGATCCAGTACACGCTGGCCATCGACCGAATCGACGACCAGGTCGGCTACCTGTACGACCCGCTGCATCCGGCAGTTCTAAAACTGCTGAAGATGACGATCGACGCCGCTCGAGCGGTCGGAACCCCGGTCTCGATGTGTGGCGAGATGGCCGGCGACACCGCCTATACGAGGCTGCTGCTGGGGATGGGATTGCGCGACTTCAGCATGCACCCGGGCGCGGTGTTGGAGGTCAAGCAGGTGGTCAACAATTCCGACATCGAACTGCTAAAACGCTTTTGTCCGCGGATCATGCGCGCGACCAATCCTCTGCGAATCGCGGCGCTGGTGCGCGAGCTCAATGAGTCTGTCTGACGGTCTCGCTGATCCGTCGGTCAGCGAGACTACTTAAGAAATTTCATTTTTGATCGGAGCAGGAAGGTGCTGCACGCGCCATCGAAGCGGCGTTGCAGACAGGCCTGATCCCCGCGGGTAGGATTGGGCGCTGACTCTAACCGGACGCACGCCCATGCCCGAATCCGCCCGCCTCGAGAAGACGGCTCGCCAGATCAACAAGGCCTTGCTGGCCGGGCGCCGGCTGCGGGTCAAGAGGATCGCCAACGCGCTGTCGGCCAGCGAGCTGGCCGATCTGCTGGAATCGCTGCCGCCGGAGCCGCGCAATCAGGTCTGGGGCCTGATCGAAGCCAGCTCGGAGGGGGCGGTGCTGGTCCACCTCAACGACGAGGTCCGCGGCTCGCTGATCAAGAGCATGGCGGATCAGGACCTGGTCGCCGCCACCAGCGATCTGGACCTGGACGACCTGGCCGACATTATCGACGACCTGCCGGACCAGGTCAGCGAGCAAATCCTCTCCGACATGGATCGGGAGGACCGGGAACGCCTGGAGCGGGTCCTGTCCTATCCCGAAGACTCGGCCGGCGGCCTGATGAACCCCGATGCGCTGACGGTGCGCGCCGACGTCACGCTGGACGTGGTGTTGCGATACTTGCGCAGGCGTGGCGAACTGCCCGCCTTCCTCGATCACATCTTCGTGGCCGACCGCGACGGCCACTACCTGGGGCGCCTGGCGATCGGCGATCTGCTGACCAAGGACCCGCGGCTGAAGGTGCGGGACGTCATCGACGCGGCGGCCCAGGCGGTCCCGGTCGACATGGACGCTCACGAGGTCGCGAATCTGTTCGAGCACTTAGACTGGGTGTCGGCGCCGGTGGTCGACGAGCGGAATACGCTGCTGGGCACGATCACGATCGACGACGTGGTGGACGTGATCCGCGACGAGGCCGACCACTCGATGCTGTCGATGGCGGGACTGGACGAGGAAGACGACATGTTCGCCCCGGTCATCGCCAGCAGCAAGCGGCGCGCCGTGTACCTCGGCCTGAACCTGGTCACCGCGCTGTTCGCGTCGTATTTCATCTCGATTTTCGGCGCCACCATCGAGCAGGTCGTGGCGCTGGCCATCCTGATGCCGGCGGTCGCTTCGATGGGCGGCATCGCCGGAACCCAGACCCTGACCTTGATCGTGCGCGGCATCGCGGTCGGCCAGGTCGGTCCGGACAATACCCGCCCGCTGCTGACTCAGGAACTGGCAATCGGGCTGCTCAACGGCCTTCTATGGGCGGTGGTGATTGCGCTGATCGCGGTGGTCTGGTTCAACGATCTGAAGCTCGCGGGCGTCGTCGCCTGCGCAATCTTCGCCAACCTGATCGCCGGAGCACTCGCCGGCGTGCTGGTGCCGATCGTCCTGCGCCGCATGGACATCGACCCGGCCCTGGCCGGCGGCATGGTGCTGACCACGGTGACCGACGTGGTCGGCTTCGTGTCGATCCTCGGCCTCGGCACGCTGATCCTGCTCCCCTGATCGACCGAGCTTCATCTGAAAAGATGAAAAAACGCAAAATCGCAAAGACTCTTCCCGAAGATTGCCGAGGCCAGTTGTAGCCCAATCGGCACCCAACGAATACCAAGTTTCCTTCGTTCTTTGTTACACCCGCTCCGGCTGGTCAGTCCCCAACCAGGGCAGCGACCTCCTCGGCCACCGACAGCGCCGCGGTCAGCCCCGGCGACTCGATCCCGAACAGGTTGACCAGTCCCGGAATCCCGTGCGCCGCGGGACCCTGGATCAGGAAATCCGCCGGTGGCTCCCCGGGCCCGGCCACTTTGCTGCGTATTCCAGTGTAATCGGGCCCAAGCTTGCTCGCGTCAATGCCCGGATAGTAGCCGGCGATGGCGCTCGCAAACTTACCGGGATCGGCCTCGAAGCGATAGTCGGGCCGATCCAGCCACTTCACATCGGGCCCGAAGCGCACCCGCCCCTGAAGGTCCAGAGTCGCATGGATACCGAGCCCGCCGGCCTCGGGCAGCGGGTAGATCAGGCGTCGAAAGGGCGCCGCGCCGGCCAGGCTGAAGTAATGGCCCTTGGCGTAGTACTGGAGCGGCAGGCACCCTGCCGGCAGACCCAGGGCCGGCGCGGCGGCGAGTCCGATGGCCCCGAGTCCGGCCGCGTTGATCAACGTGCGGCAAGCGTAATCGCCGCCGTCTTCGAGCCGCAGCCCCAGTTGCGGCCGTCGGAGCAGCGCCGCCACTGCTTGTTGTACCAGTACGGTGCCGCCGTTGGCCTCCACGTCGGCGGTTAGCTGCACGATCAGTGCGTGCGAATCGAAAATCCCGGTCGAGGGAGACAGCAGCGCCTCGACGCCCCGCACGTTCGGTTCGGCAGCGGCCAGTGCGGTCGCGTCCAAGCGCTCGAGGTCCGTTACCCCGCAAGCGCGGGCGTTCTGTTCCAACGCTCGCAGCCGGTCGACCTGACCGGGCTCACCGGCGACGATCAGCTTGCCGGAGCGGCGGTACCCGATCGAATGCTGCTCCAGGTACCGGTACAGCAGGTCGCGGCCGGCGACGCAGTGGCGGGCTTTGGCCGAACCGGGCGGGTAGTAGATGCCGGCGTGAATGACCTCGGAGCTGCGGCTGCTGGCGCCGCTGCCGGGAACTGCCTCGCGCTCAAGCACCACGACCTCGCGCCCGCCCAGCGCCAGCCGGCGCGCCACCGCCAGGCCAATGACCCCGGCGCCGACCACGGCCGCGTCGAGTTCAGGCACGATTGGCCACGCGGTCCCTCAAGTACACCGGGACCACCCGTTCCGGCGCCAGCGCCGCGCCGCTCGCCAGACCGGCCGCCGCGATCGCCGCCACCTGGCTGGCGTGGGGATAGCAATCGACCTGGACCCCCATCAGTGAGGGGCCCATCGCCGCCGCCAGCTCATCCGGGTACGCGGCAAAGCCCGGCCCGGCCCCGAACCAAGTCCCGTTCGCGCCCTCGCCGACGCCGGCCGGGGCACACACGCGCTCGGCCAGCAGTTCCCGTCCAAGCGGGTCGTCCTCAAACGAGTAGCCACCGACATACACCTCGCGGATGCGAGCATCGAGCACGGCCAGAATACGCCTGTTCGCGCTCTCGCGCGTGACCTGCCGGGCCAGCGCCCGCAGGCTGGACACCGGCACCACGCCCAGGTCGGCGCCCAGCGCCAGTCCCTGGACGATGGACACCCCGATTCGAACTCCGGTGAACGAACCGGGCCCGCGACCGACCGCCAGCGCGTCGAGCTGGCTCAGCACCAGGCCCGCCTCGGCCAGCAGCCGCTCCACGTCGGGCAAGACCGTGGCCGCGTGACGGCGGGGTGCGACCGCGAATCGTTCCTCGACCTCGCCGTCGACCCACAGCGCGACCGAGCAGGCGTCGGTCGCCGTATCGACCGCCAGAATGCGTATACTCATCGGGATCTGACCAAACTCATGCCGTACAGCGGTAAAGGTATGCCAGAACGTTTCGAGGGTCCATGCAGCGGTTGGCAAAAATAACGGCCTTGACCATGGTCATCGCCGTCTCGGCCGCGGTTGAGCAGACCGGCGGCGGGCGCACCGTGCTCGACGGGCCGCGGGTGCAGGGCGGGCTGCTGGTCGGGCATACCGTGCCCGGCACCGTGGTGCTGCTCGAGCGCGAGCGGCTGAACGTATCCGAGCATGGCGATTTCCTTGTCGGGTTCGATCGCGACGCCCCGGCAGAGCTGCAACTCGAGCTGCGCTATCCCGACGGCGAGCGACAGACGCGGCGGCTCGAAATTGCGCCGCGCCAGTATCGAATACAGCGTATCGACGGCCTGCCCCCGGCGCAGGTCACGCCGCCCCCCGACGTGCGGGAGCGAATCCGCGAGGAGGCGCGGCAGGTGCGCGCCGCGCGGTCGCGGGACGACGATCGACTCGATTTTTTGGGCGGCTTTTCATGGCCGGCCAGCGGTCCGATCAGCGGTGTTTACGGCAGCCAGCGAATACTGAACGGCAAACCCCGGCGGCCGCATTACGGGGTCGACGTGGCCGCTCCCGAGGGCGCGCCGGTCACCGCTCCCGCCGCGGGTCTGGTCACCCTGGCTCATGCCGACATGTACTTCTCGGGCGGCACCGTCGTTATCGACCACGGTCATCGTCTGTCATCGACGTTTCTGCACTTGAGCGAGGTTCTGGTCGAGATCGGCCAACGGGTGGAACAAGGACAACTGATCGCCCGGGTCGGTGCCACCGGTCGCGTCACCGGCGCCCACCTGGACTGGCGCATGAACTGGGCCGACGCGCGCATCGACCCGCAGCTGCTGGTGCCGCCGCTACCGCCCGAACGCGACTGACGAGCTTTTTGGCCGGCGCCTGACGCGCGTCGAGCGACCCGCCCGGCCCGCGTCGGCTTTGCGCCCGGCGCCGCGC
>JBFGYD010000108.1:0-6914 GCA_041587615.1 Lysobacterales bacterium | reverse complement strand
GTTGCCGACCGCACCGGGCAGCGCATTTCCGGCCCGGTGGTGTGCGGCGCTCAACCGCGCTTTTTCGTCCTCGGGAGATCGCACCGCATCGCCTCGGTCGGGGTTCACTTTCGACCCGGAGGCGTCGGTCCGGTGCTCGGCATCCCGGCCAGCGAGCTGACCGGACTGCACGTCGCGCTGGAAGACCTGTGGGGCACCGAGGCCGGTCGACTCCGGGAGCAACTCGCGGCCGCCGCGACGCCGGCCGATGCGCTGGCCGAGCTGGAGCGGATGCTGATCCGCCGGCTGTCGGGTCCGCCGGTCAGCCCCGTCATCAGCCGGGCCATTGGCCGCTTCGGGGCTGAGCCCGGCGCGGTGACCGTGGCCGCGGTTGCGGCCGAAAACGGGCTCAGCCCCAAGCGCTTTGTCCGCGATTTTCGCCATGCGGTGGGCCTGGCCCCAAAGCGCTACCTCAGAATTCGGCGGCTGCAGTCCGTCATCGATCAACTCGGGCAAGGCCCGCGCCCGGACTGGGCGCGACTTGCGGTCGATCACGGTTATTACGATCAATCCCATTTGATTCGCGACTTCTCCGACATCGCCGGATTGACCCCGGCCCGTTACCGGCCGGTCGACGCCGAATCCCCGAACCACGTCGCGGTGTGACGCCCCGCCCGGCGGGGATTTTTTTTCCAATACGCCGTCGCCCGGGCCGGTTACACTGAACCGCGTTCCAGATATCGAGGGCCGCTGCCATGACCGCACAGACCGACTCCCCGATCCACGAAGTGTTCGCTTACCTGGGCGTGCGCGACGCCGCGGCCGCGATCGAGTTCTACAAGAGCGTCTTCGGCGCCGAGGAGCTGATGCGCTTGACCGAGCCGAGCGGCCGGATCGGGCACGCCGAACTGAAACTGGGGCCGGCGATCCTGATGCTGGCCGAGGAATTTCCCGAATACAACCTGTTGAGCCCGCTCGCTTACGGAGGCACCGGGGTGTCGATCCACCTGCACGTGAACAACGCCGACGAACTGGCCGCCCGCGCGGTAGAGGCCGGCGCCGAAATGCTGATCGAGCCGGCGGACCAGTTCTACGGCGAACGCTCGTGTCGGGTCCGCGATCCGTTTGGCCACGAGTGGATCCTCGGCCACGAGATCGAGAAGCTCTCCCCCGAGGAGATGCAGCGACGCTACACCGCAATGTTCGAGGGTGCGTGATCCAATGTGCGCCCGCGGTACCGACAGGGCGCCCGTGGAGTCGTTCGGTGGATAGCCAAGCGTGAGCGCAATCGAGCAACGCCTCGAGGCCTTGGGGCTCGAACTGCCACCGCCCAAGTCGCCGGTGGCCAATTACCTGGGCTGCAAACAATCCGGCGACCTGCTGTTCGTCTCCGGGCGGGTCAGCCCGCAGCGCGGTGAAGTGGGTTCGGAGGTCGCGCTGGATCAAGCCAGGGCCGCGGCGCAGAGCGCGCTGCTGGACATCCTCGCCATCCTCAAAGACTCGATCGGAAATCTCGATCGCATCGTCTCGGTGGAAAAGCTCAACGGCTTCGTGCGCTCCTCGCCCGAGTTCGACCAACATCCGCTGGTCATCGACGGCGCGTCGGACTTGCTGGTCGAGCTATGGGGCGAAAGCGGGCGCCACGCTCGCACCGCGACCGGCGTCGCCCAGCTCCCTTTCGGCGCCTGCGTACAAATCGAAATGGTATTGCGACTGGGCGAGGCCTGATCCTCGATTTCAGTCTTCGCGTCTTCAATTGCCTCCGAGCGGTTGCTCGGTGTCGGCGCAACCGAGTTCACGAACCACAGCGAGCCGTCGAAATCTGAACTGGCCTTGGCCGAATTCCGGCCTCGTCGACTCATAGAAAAACTGCCCGTCGTCGCAGGAATCGAGTTCCAATTGCACCGTCCCCCAGGGCTCGGCCGCTTGACCCAGCGGCGGACCTTGCTCGGTTAGGCGCCCGCCGTCGTTGGTGTACGCCTGGCCGATGTAAGAGTGACCGCCTACCAGCTCGCCGGTGGCGTATATCCAGGCCGGGTTACCGACTTTGTCAAACGTGTTCCAGAACACCAGCGTATTGAAGTCATTGACCACCACGGTCACGTAGTGGCCGTCGGACTGGGGGTCGAAATAGACGCCGTTCGCTCCGCCCTCGGCGAGCGGGTTGCGGCGCATCTCGACGGCGCCACGGTCGCACCCGCCAACCCCGTCATGATCGCCGTCCCAGGTTCGAATGTTGCCAAGCAGGTCCACCGGTGCGCAGGAGGATCGATCCGCCGAATCCACTGACGGTCCCGCCGCCGACGGGATGAACAGCGCGAGCTGCTGGCCGAGCCATCGTCGAGGGCTGGAAGGGAACAGACGAACGCTGCTTTCGACGTCGCCGGTCGCGTCCAGGCCACAGACGGACCGGAAGACGGTGTTGTGGCCGTCGGAAATCGTCGGCCCGTCCCCGGCGCAATCCGCTGCCGGGCGCCATGACACAACGCTGTTTCCCAGCCGCGTTTCGGCTCCTGCCGCGGTGTCAAGCGCAGCCGCAATGTTGCCATTGCCGACGATCGTGGTGTTCACCAGGGTCACGGTACCGGCCTCGTTCAATGACACGCCACCCGCGCTGGATCGAAGGAATGCGATGTGCACGGTATCCAGCTTTGCGCTGCCTCCGTCATTGGTCAGAATTCCGCCGGCGCGATCGGTACCGCTGTCGTGAAACGCCACGCGGGACATCATGGCGGCACCGCGATTGGTGACAATGGGTGCGGCTTGAATCGCGGGAAGAAAACGGCCACCTCCGCGCAAGCGCTGAAACGCATTCAGGAAAGCGACATCGGTCACGATCAGTTCGCCGTCATTGACGATGACGCCCTCACCTCGATCGACGTGTCCGCCAAACCCGTAAAAGCCGATCCCCTCGAGGACCAGCCTCGCCCCGGGTCGGATCTTGAAAAGGGGAAACGGCTCGAAGTCGGCGGTCGTCAGCAAAGCAGCGTTGCCGCCGATCAGTATCGTTTCTCGGGTGATGTCGGGAAAACGGACGTGAGCGCCCAGAACGTAGGTCCCCGAGGACAGGCCTACCCGGTTCCCCGGCGCCTGCCCCGTCTGGACCGCCTCGATAGCGGCGACCAGACCGGCCACGTCTCCGGCAGAGACGCTGATCGCATCGGAGGCGAACCCGCCCGCGTGCCAAAGCGCCGCGACGCACATCAGTATTCTCATGAGGTCCCGCCTCCCGAGCTTGCGCCGAGAGCGATTTGGCATCCTCGTGCCTGAATGCACGCTGAATGGGGACCGCTACGCGGCCGAGGAGGTCGGGCTGGGGCGATACTCGGGACGAATCTCGACCTCGGGATGAAGCGCGCTGAGCGGCATCGAAAGGCCGTTGGCGACCACGACTCGCGCGTGCATCCGCTTGAGCAGACGCGGCTCCGGCACGCCGCACGAGTGGGCGATCATCTCCACTTCCTTGCGCATGTTTTTCGCGTAGTTGGCCACCCGTTTGGATTTGTCCTTGGCCACCAGGCCGCGCTGCAGATCGGGATCGTGGGTGGTAATCCCGGTCGGGCAGGTGTTCTTGTTGCACTGCAGCGCCTGGATGCAGCCCAGCGCGAACATGAAGCCGCGCGCCGAGACCACGACGTCGGCGCCGGCGCACAGCGCCCAGGCCACCTCGGAGGGCGTAATCCGCTTGCCCGAGCAAATCACCCGCACCCGGTCCTTGAGCCCGAACTCGGTCAGCTTGTCGACCACCATCGGCAGCGCTTCGCGCAGCGGCAGCCCCATCTCGTCGAGTAGCGGGGCCGGGGCCGCGCCGGAACCCCCGTCGCCGCCGTCGACGGTAAAGAAATCAGGCGCCGATTCGATGCCCCGCGCGTGAACCTCGGCGAACAGGGTGTCCAGCCAGCCGCTGGCGCCGATCACGGTCTTGAGTCCGGTCGGCTTGCCGGTAACCCGGCGCACCCGGTCGATCACGTCCAGCAGCGCCGCGGGGTCCCGAACTTCGGGATGGCGGTTGGGGCTGATCGAATCCTGGCCCTCGGGAATGCCGCGAATGCGCGCGATCTCCGGCGTCACTTTTCCGCCGGGGAGGATGCCACCCTTGCCGGGCTTCGCACCCTGCGCCATCTTGACCTCGAACATCCGCACCTGCTCGTGGGCGGCCACTTCGCGCAGCTTCTCATCCGATAATTTTCCGTCGGCGTCGCGCACCCCGTATTTGGCGGTCCCGATCTGAAATACGACGTCGCAGCCGCCTTCGAGGTGATAAGGGGCCAGACCCCCCTCGCCGGTGTTCATCCACACGCCGGCTTTGGCCGCCCCGTGCGACAGCGCCTGCACCGCCGGCTTGGACAGCGCGCCAAAGCTCATGCCCGAGATGTTGAAATACGACGGCGCCTGGTAAGGCTTCTTGCAGTAGGGTCCGAACGAGATCGGCGTCGGGTCGACCGTTTCCTCGTCGAGCTGCGGGAACGGGCAATTGACAAACATCACGGTGCCTTCAGGACGCAAGTCCTTGGTCGAGCCGAACGCGGCGGTGTTGTCGACGTCCTTCGCCGCGCGGTAGGCCCAAGAGCGCTGAGCGCGGTTAAACGGCAGTTCCTCGCGGTCCATCGCGAAGAAGTACTGGCGGAAGAACTCCCCGAGGTGCTCGAACCAATACCGGAAGCGGCCGATCACCGGATAGTTGCGGCGCACCGTTTGCGTGGTCTGGTAGCGGTCGACGAAATACAAAACGATCACGACTAGCACCGCCGTGCCGACCAGCAGGATGAACAGGCCGGTCAGGATTTCGAGCGTGGTCAGCATCCAACCCGGTAATGACATGGCTTACCCCTCCAAGATTCGGTCTTCGCGCCCGTCCAGACCCGCGCCGACACTAGACCCGGATCGGCACGAATTATTTCATCGGGTACTCGCTAAAGCGCCAGCGAGCGCAGCACGGCAAGCTTCGAAATCTGCATGTCCTCGAACGTAAACTCGATCCCGCCGACTCCGTGGCCGGAGTGGCGCAGCCCGGCAAACGGCATCCAGTCGACCCGGAACGCGGTGTGGTCGTTGATCATCACGGCGCTCGCGTCCAGGCCACGGTAGGCCGTCATCGCGGCGTCGATGTCGCGGGTGAAAACCGCCGCCTGGAACGAGACGTCCAGGCTATTCGCGCGCGCAATCGCCTCATCCAGCTCGGCGTAGGAATATACGCACACCACCGGACCGAACACCTCGTTGCGGCTGATGGTCGCCTCGTCGGGCGGATTCATCAACACCGTGGGCTGGTAACAGTTGTGATCGAGTTTATTGCCGCCGGTCAGGGCCTGGGCCCGGCCGCCGACTGCCTCGGTGACCCATTCGTGGACCCGGTCGACCTCGGCGGGATCGATCAGGGGCCCGACCTCGGTGTCGGCCGAGCGCGGATCGCCGACTTCCAGGTCCTCGGCCGCCTCGGTCAGCAGCGCGGCCAGATCGCCGGCGACGGACTCGTGGGCGAATACCCGCTGCACCGACACGCAAACCTGTCCCGCGTGATAGAAGCCGCCCTTGGCCAGCAGCGGCACCGCCGATTCGAGATCGGCGTCGGCGGCCACGATCACCGGCGCGACCCCCCCGTGCTCGAGCGCGCAGCGCGCCCCGGGCGCGAGTTTCGAGCGCAGCATCCAGCCGACCTTGGCGCTGCCGATAAAGCTGAAAAAGCCGGTCCGCCCATCGCTGACCAGCGCCGTGGCCAGCGCGTTGTTCTCGGTCGGGGTCACCTGGCACCATTCGTCCGGCAAACCCGCCTCGCGCAGGATGTGCACGAAGCGAAAGCACGACAGCGGCGTCGACTTGGCCGGCTTGACCAATACCGGACAGCCGGCCGCGACCGCCGGCCCGACCTGGTGCACGATCAAATTCAGCGGATGGTTGAACGCGCTGACCGCCATGACTACCCCGATCGGCTCGTGGATCGAGAACGAGAGCCGGTTCATCGAGGCGGCGTTGACTCCCATCGGGTACTGACGCCCGGCCTGGTTCTTCAACGCATCGGCGCACAGATTGACCCCTTCGATCGCGCGATTGACCTCCACCTTCGAGTCCATCAGTGGCTTGCCGCCCTCGGAGGCGGCCGCCAGCGCCAACTCATCGGCCCTTTCGGCCATGATCGCGGCGGTCTTCTCAAGAACCTCGAGGCGCTTAGGGATCGGCAGCCAGCTCGAGCGATCGCGATACAGTCCGTAGGCGGTCGCCATGGCCTGCTCGGCCAGATCCTGGCCGATCGAGTCGACCGTTCCCAGCAGCTCGTCGTCATAAGGACAACGAACCTCAAACTGACCCGCCGGCGTCCCGCCGCCGGCGACCGTCAACCCAAAATGCTCGGACATGCGGTTCAACCTCCTTCGTATTCAGCTCGCTTCGGCACGGCCAAAGCCCGCTGCCTTCTCTCGCTCGCGCGAAAACCGGCAGCGTACTCTGGGCTTGAATCTTCGTTTGCCTTCGCTTCGGCGGTCGCGGGCGTTTGGCTCCCTGAGTGTAGCGCGAATCCATCGCCGCGCAGTAATTGGCGAGGCCAGCGCGCCATCTCAGAACGGGGGACATCTGGTGCCTCGTACGTTGTCCAGGGACCATGTGGCCAGCGCGCGAACCACCGGCAGCAGGGCCTTTCCGGCTTCGGTCAGATGGTACTCGTAGCGCGGCGGTCGCTCCTGATAGAGCCGTCGCTGCAGGATTCGCTGGTCTAAGAGCCGCTTCAGTCGATTGGCCAGGATGTTCGAGGGGATGCCCTCGGCCCCTTCTTGGAAGTCCTTGTTTCGATGTTTGCCGAACAAGCCGATGTCGCGAACGATCAACAGCGTCCATTTGTCACCGACCAGATCCAGCGCGGTCGCGACCGGGCAGGAAGAGCGCTGCGAGGGTCCAGCGGAGAGCTTCTTGAGGGCCATAGGGCCAAATCTATATTAGTGACT
>JBFGYD010000107.1:0-6959 GCA_041587615.1 Lysobacterales bacterium | reverse complement strand
GGCTGCCGGCGCCGAGGCCGGCGACGAAACGCAGCGCGACGAAAACCTTCAGGTCGGCGGTGAGCGTACACAGCGCGTTGGCCCCGAACATCACGATCAGGGAGAAAAAAACAACGGTGCGCCAGTTGACCCGGTGGGCGATGAAGGTCATCAGGATGGTCGTCGCGGCCAAACCGAACATCTCGGCCGAGGCGGTGTAGCCGGCGCCCTGGTCGTCGAACCCGAGATATTCGACCAGACCCTGGACGAAGCCGGGCTGCACGATGAACACCTCGGGCGCGATGACCCCGACTAAGAAGATGGACCACAGGGTCCGGCGCGAGTCGAGGTCGACACCGCTGTTTTCGCTGACCATGGCGCTCATGGTATCAGGACTCTTTCAGCATCTTCAGCGACGCGCGCTCCGTTGTCCGCAGCCGCGCCGACACCCGCTCGACCTCGGTGAACGCGCGCATGAAATTCTCGAACGTCAGCTTGGCCAGGTCTTGGTCGCTCCAGCCTCGACGCGCCAGCTCCGCGATCAGCGCCGGGAAGCGGGACACGTCCTCCAGCCCCTGGACCAGGTCGTCACCTTCGGCGCCGTAGAAATCGCTGCCGATGCCGACGTGGTCGTGACCCGCGACGCTGGCGACGTGATCGATGTGGTCCGCCACGTCGCCCAGCGTCGCGATCGGCGGCGCGCCGTGCTCAGCGCGATATTCGCGGCCGATGCGCTCCCAGTCGTCGTCGGTGGCGGCGGTCTTGAGCAGCGGGATCATGCCCTCGGCCCAGATTCGGCGCTCCTCGCGAACGAATTCCGGGATGAACGTCACCATAACGACGCCGCCGTTGTCAGGCATCTTTTTCAGCACCGAGTCGGGTACGTTGCGCGCATGATCGGTCAACGCCCGCGCCGAGGAATGGGAAAAAATGACCGGCGCCTCGGTCACCTCGAGCACGTCGTCCATGGCCTCGGCCGACACGTGGGACAAATCGACGATCATACCGAGACGATTCATCTCCCGGACCACCTCCTCGCCAAAAGTGGTGATTCCCGCATGGCGAGGCTCGTCCGTGGCGGAGTCGGCCCAGTCGTTGCCGTGAAAATGGGTCAGCGTCATGTAGCGCACGCCCAGCTCGTAATAGCTTCGCAGCACGCCCAGCGAATTGACGATCGTGTGGCCGCCCTCGATGCCCATGAGCGAAGCGATGCGCCCCTGTCGGCGTGCGGCGTTGATGTCCGCGACGCTGGTGGCCGGCCACAGGTCTTTGGGATACCGCGTGATCATTCGATGCGTCAGATCGATCTGCTCGAGCTGAGCCCGCATCGCGTCCAGCGGCGACAGCGAGCTGGGGACGAACACCGACCAGAACTGCGCGCCGACTCCGCCCTCGCGCAGCCGCGGGATATCGGTGTCGAACGGCGCGCGTTTGGCTAGATCGAGTCGATCCAGGTCGCTGCCGAATTTCTCCCGGATCACCCACGGCAGGTCGTTGTGGCCGTCCGCGATCGGCGCACGCTGCAGGATTTGACGCGCCCGCGCCATCGCCTCGCCGGCGGGCGGTGAACTGATTGAGGCGCTGCCCGTCGCGAGAAGGCTCCCGCAAAGCAGCACCGATGAAAACTTCAGCATCGAAGACCCCTTATCTGGTTCGCCAGCCTGCCCCGGTCACGGCTGGATATCGGCCGGTGCCGGTCGCAACTCGGCCGCGACGGGGCAATCGCGCTATTCTGCCACCAATCGAACGGCGAACAGGAATGCGATGGACGACGCGATCAACGTATTCGGCGAACCGCTGGAGAGCTGCAGCCACGATCCCATGACGGGATTCTTCCGCGACGGCTGCTGCAACACCAGCGATGACGACGTCGGCTCGCACACGGTGTGCGTCGAGCTGACCCGGGAATTCCTGGAATTTTCCCGCTCGCGCGGCAACGACCTGTCGACCCCGAGGCCCGAATTCGGATTTCCTGGGCTGCGCCCGGGCGATCGCTGGTGCCTGTGTGCGGCTCGCTGGCTGGAAGCGCACCAAGGCGGCCGCGCCCCTCGGGTCATGCTCAAGCGCACCCATCAGCGGGCGCTCGAGATCGTGCCGCTGGCGGTCCTCAAGGAGTACGCGCTCGATCTGAGTTAGCCTCTGTCGGACTCGAGCATCCGGTACAATGCTGGCCATGGACTCCGCGGCCAACGTGATCTGGCTGGGTTTCATCGCCAGTCTGGCCGCCGGCCTGTTCACCGGGGTTGGTGCACTGGGTGTATTCTTCGTTCGCCGGCTCTCGGAGAAACTGGAGGATGGGCTCTTGAGCGCGGCCGCCGGCATCATGCTCGCGGCGTCGTTCTTCTCCCTGCTGCTGCCCGGAATCGCCTACGGCGAGCTTCAGTTCGGCAGCCGCCCGGCGGCGGTGATCGTGGTGATCTCCGGCCTGCTGCTGGGGGCCGCGGCGCTGGCGCTGATCCACCGCTTCGTGCCGCACGAGCATTTCGTCATCGGCCGCGAAGGGCCCGACACGGCGGCGCTCAGCCGCATCTGGCTGTTCGTGATTGCGATCACGCTGCACAATTTCCCGGAGGGCATGGCGGTCGGGGTCGGCTTCGCCGGCGGCGACGTCGCCAACGGCGTTTCGCTGGCCACCGGCATCGGGATTCAAAACGTGCCGGAGGGACTCGCGGTGGCCGTCTCGCTGATCGCGGTCGGCTACTCCAGAACCGTGGCCTTCGGGGTCGCGTTCCTGACCGGCCTGGCGGAGCCGGTCGGCGGCCTGTTCGGCAGCGCGGCGGTGTCCCTTGCCGCACCGCTGATGCCGGGGACCCTTGGCTTCGCGGCCGGTGCGATGCTGTTCATCATCAGCGACGAAATCATCCCGGAAACCCACCGCGGCGAACTGAAGCACCTCGCGACATTTGCGCTGCTGGGCGGATTTGCGATCATGATGTATCTGGACGCGACGCTGGGCTGACCGCCTCCACAAACTCGATCTCGGCGATCTCCAGCGTGAACGGTCCTTCGCTCTTGTCGGCAATCATGAACCCGATCTGGCCGATTCTGGCGGCAACGACCGGGCCGGCGCCCGTGACCCGCCGGCCGCGAAAGACCGGCTCGAAGGCCTCGAAGGGGATTTGGAGGATCTGCCAGCTGCCGTCGGTCGCAAACTCCGCCCGCCACGCCACCCCGTCCCAGCGGTCGTCGAGACGGACGCGAAACTGGTAGGTTCGTCCGTCGCCCCGCAGCTTCAGACGCACGCCGGCAGTCGCCGCCAGATCCTCATCCAGCAACCGACGCACCGAGGCGAAGCCGCCGTTGTTTTCGAGCGAGAGCTCGCCCGCGAACAGCAGTCCGTGCTCGTGCACGCTCATGGCGCCGGTGGAGATTCCGCCCATGACCCCGTCGTTGACCGCCCGCCAGGGCGCAAGCTGCAGGTCGACGCTTACCGCGGCCATCATAAAGACTCCGATCCAAGCTGGTGAAATCATCGCTGTCCCGAGGCCGCCGCGAAGGCAACCAAGGCTTTGTTTGCTATTGGTAGGCGGCCTCGATCCGGTCCAGGCGCACCACGATCCGATCATACTGCTGGCTGCGGCCGACCACGTGGATGTCGGTGATCTCGGTTACGACCAGCGCCACGGTTCCCGAACCCAGCTCCAGCGTCACCCCACGCCCCTCACCCATCGAGGTTTTGAGCAGGTCAATCAACGGGTCGCTTGGCATCACAGATCTCCTTTTGCTTTTCCGGCAACTTGCCGTCGCCAGCTTGCCACCGCCTGCATCGGGACACAACGCCGGGGCCGTGCACGCGCCGTGCGCGTAAGTTAGTCTGGCCGCGCGCGGTTCTTCATGATCAAAGCGGAGCAGGCATGGTCTTGGAATCTTTCTTTCGAGCAATCAGCCGATGAGTATCTGGGTATGGGTCGGGTTTTTGGCGTTCGTGTTGGTGATGGTGATGGTCGACCTCGGCGTGTTCCATCGCAAGGCGCGGGCGATGAGCATCCCCGAGGCGTTGGCCTGGACCGCGGTCTGGATCGTGCTCGCGCTGGCGTTCAACGTCGCGGTCTATTTTCTGTATGAGGTCAACTGGGGCGGCGGCGCGATCGTTCCCACCGATCACCTGAGCGGGCAGCAGGCCGCGATCCAGTTCTTCACCGGCTACCTGCTGGAGAAATCGCTGTCGGTCGACAACATCTTCGTGATCGCGATGATCTTCGCGTACTTCCAGGTACCGCTGGCGGAGCAGCACCGGGTCCTGTTCTGGGGCGTGCTGGGCGCGGTCGTGCTGCGCGGGATCATGATTGCGCTCGGCGTCGTCCTGATCGAGCGTTTCGACTGGATCGTTTACGTGTTCGGCGCTCTGCTGATCGCTTCCACGGTCAAGATGCTGGTGATGCGGCACGACAACCTCGAGCCGAACCGCAACTTCGCGGTGCGGCTGACCCGCCGGCTCTATCCGGTCAGCGACCAGTTCGACGGCAGCCGCTTCTTCACGACCGTCGGCGGCCGCAAGGCGGTAACGCCGCTGTTTCTCGCCCTGGTCCTGGTGGAGACCAGCGACGTGCTGTTCGCGCTCGATTCGATCCCGGCCATTTTCGCCGTCACCCGCGACCCGTTTTTGATCTTTACCTCCAACGTCTTTGCGATCCTGGGATTGCGATCGCTGTACTTCGCCCTGGCGGGATTGATGGACAAGTTCCGTTACTTGAAGAACAGCCTGGTTTTCGTGCTCGCCTACGTCGGGGTCAAGATGATGTTGACCCATCATTACCCGATACCCAACCTGGTTTCGCTGGCAATCGTCGGCGGCATTCTGGCGGTCGGGGTGCTGGCCTCGATCTTCGCCGCTCGCGACTCCGCCGGGCTGATCTCGCCGCTGTTCGACGACCTGGAAAGGCTCGCGCTGGCCTCCTACCGGCAGGCGCGCCGGGTCGTGATCCTGGTGATCGGCGGCTCGATCGTGCTGATCGGCACCGTCATGCTGGTTCTGCCGGGCCCGGGCCTGCTGGTCATCGTGCTTGGCCTGGCGCTGCTGGCGGTCGAATTCGCGTGGGCCCGTCTCTGGCTGAAGCGGGTCAAGGACACCACCGCGGCAACCCGCGAGGGCGTTTCGAAATGGTTCAGACGAGACCGGCGCCCAAGCTAAGAGGGTTCCAGCGCCCCTCTTAGTTTCGCACCCAACGAACGCACCCAGGTTCCGGCCCGAAAAGGTCCGCCCGCCTTATTCGGGCAGCCCGGCTAACGAGTCGGCCAGCAAGTCCGCGCTACGGGTGCCCTCGAGGTGCGGTTCGGCCTCCACCAGCAGCTGTCGGGCGGCGACGTATTCCCCCATTTGCGCCTTGCAACGACCGAGATGCAGCCGGCTTTCGTTCGTCTGCCGGTACGCGCCACCGCGTTGCTCGAGACGGATGGCGAGACTCCACGCAAAACGCTCGCAGGCTTCCTCAACCTTGCCGTTTTCGAGCAGGATTTTGGCCAGCTCGTGGGTCGCGCCTGCCGTGTGCAGATGGCGAGCGGGCAGCGTCGCCGACAGCACCCGCACCGCCTCGCGCCAGTGAGCCTCCGCGCGCTCGAAATCGCCCAGGTCGATCGCCGACTTGGCCAGAAAACCGAGCGTCCACGCCATCTTCGGATGATCGCCGTCGTAGATCATCTGTTCCCGCCGTAAAACTTCGCGCAGCAGGCGCTCGGCCTCGTGCGGGCGATCCATACTGCTTTCGTGCACCGCGAGGTTTCGCAGCGTCGTCACGGTGCGCGGATGGGCCGGGCCCAATCTCTGCTCGAGCACTTCCAGGGCCTGGCGGTATAGCGTCTCCGCCTCGTCATCCCGGCCCTGCCTGGCCAGGACCACGGCATAGTCGGACAGCGACAGAATCAGGTCGAGGTGGTCCGCTGGCAGATGGCGGCGCCTGAGTTCCAGCGCGCGTTCGTGGTAGCCGGCGGCGATGTCGTTTTGTCTCAGCTCCGAGTGGGTCTCCCCCAGCTCGTGATAGACCGTCGCCAGCGACAGATCATCCTCGCCGTATTCGCGACGGCGGATCGCGAGCACGTTTTCCAGATCGCTGATCGCTTGTTGGAACTGGCCCGCTCCCCGCCGGGCCCGGGCCAGACCCTGAAGCGTGTCCGCGGTCGAGATATGCCCGGGCCCGTCGAGGTCAGCGCGCAGCGCCATCGACTGTTCGTACCGGGCCAACGCCGCTTCGTACTCGCCAAGGGACACGTAGATCGAGCCCAAATTGTCGAGCATCGCCGCCTTCAGTCGGGGCTGATCGGTCAGCCTGCCTTCGAGCTGCTCAGCGCCGCGGTCGACCATGTCGCGGATCGACAGTTCCTGGCCCTGGCTGACCGCGGGCGAGGCGTATTCGAACAATTCCTGCATAAAGCCCGCAATCTCGCGCGCCTTCGCCGTCTCGAGTCGGGCGATGTCGCGCTCGGCCGCGATCCGCCGCGCCTGCAGGGTCACGGTGCCGGCATAGGCCACCAGCAGTGCGGCGATCAACCCGCCGGCGGCAACGGCCAGGCGGTGGCGGGCGACGAATTTGCGCATTCGGTACAGCGCCCGTCCCGCGCTGGCGCTGACCGGTAGCCCCGAGCGGTAATTCTTCAGGTCAAGTTCCAGCGCCTCGGCGGATGAATATCGACGCTCGGGGGCTTTCTCCAGCGCTTTCAGGATGATCGAATCGAGCTCACCCGACAGTGCTCGGGCCCGCGCCGCCGGAGTCGTCTCGCGGTCGGCAGTGGGCATGGCCGTCTGCCGCGCAACCCGGCTCGGCAGCGGTGGCGCTTGTTCGACGATTTGACGTTGATAGGTCAGCGGCGAGACGCCCTCTCGGACGAAGGGCCGCCGCCCGGCCAACAGCTCAAAAGCCAGCAGCCCGAGTTGGTAGACATCGGAGGCACGACCGACCGGTTCACCCTCGATCTGCTCGGGACTGGCGTATTCCGGGGTCAGAACCCGCGCGCCGGTGCGGGTCAACGCCTCGGGCGCACCCGGC
>JBFGYD010000106.1:0-6991 GCA_041587615.1 Lysobacterales bacterium | reverse complement strand
CGTGCTCGAAGGCAGCGTGCGCAAGGCCGGCAACCGGCTGCGCATCACGACCCAGTTGATTGATGCCGCCAAGGGCTACCACCTGTGGGCCCAACGCTACGATCGTCAGCTTGAGGATATCTTCGAGATTCAGGACGAGATCGCGGCCGAAGTTGCCGCGGCGCTGGAGGTCACGTTGACCAGGGCGGCCAACGAGGACAGCGCCACCGACGACGTCCAGGCCTATGATTACTATCTGAAGGGACAGCATTTTTTCCACCGCTGGGGGCTGCGCAACGTCGAGTTTGCGATCGATATGTACACCAAGGCGGTCGAGCGCGATCCCGAGTACGCGCGGGCGTGGGCCGCGCTCGGCGACAGCCATGCGATGGTGTGCATGTACTGGAACGCCACCGGCGAGCACCTGAAGGCCGCCGCGAAGGCGAGCCGAAAGGCCCTGGAGCTGGCGCCGGACCTGGCAGAGGCACACGTGTCGCGCGGTCTCGCGCACGTTGTACACGATCTGTACGACGCCGGTGTGGCCGAGTTCGAAACCGCGATCGAACTCAATACCGAGCTGTTCACGGCCTATTATTTCTACGCCCGGGTGTGTTTCCACCGCGGCGAACTGGAGCGAGCGGCCGAGCTGTTCGAGCAGGCGGAGAAACGGCGCCCGGATGATTTTCAGGCCCCGATCCTGCTGCGCCAGATCTATCGCAGCCTGGGGCGCGAGGCCGACGCGCTGGCCGCGGCCAGGCGCGGGATCGAGCGCGCCAGGGCGCACCTGGAACTCAACCCCGACGATACGCGGGCGCTCAATCTCGGCCTCGGCGGACTGGCCGACCTGGGCGAGACGGAAGAACTGGTGCGATGGGCCGAGCGCTCGCTCGCGCTGGACGGCAACAACGCCGACACGCTTTACAACGTCGCCTGCGGCTACGCTCGGGTTGGCCGAACCGAGCCGGCGCTGGACTGCCTGGAGCGAGCGAGCCTGTGCGGCCTGTCGATCGCCGAGTGGGCCGAGAACGACTCGGACCTGGCCTCGCTGCACGACGATCCGCGCTTCGACGAACTGATGAAGCGCTTGCGACGCGCAGAGTAAAAAAGGCGCCTAAAAAAGGGGGCCAAAAAAAGGGGCCAGGTTCATTTTTTTGGTCATGCACCGCTGCATCGCTGAGCGCGGTAGTCAAAAAATGAACCTGGCCCCTTTTTTAGCCACCGGGCGGGCGCCGGTGGCCGGTCGCCTGCTCGTAGCCGTAGGCGATCTCGATCAGACTTGCCTCGGCACCGAGGCCGGCGAAAAACGAGACGCCGACCGGCATTCCGTGAACGAATCCCATCGGCACCGTGACGTTCGGATAGCCGGCGATCGCCGGGTAGCTCGAACTGCCGCCGATGAAATGGTCGCCGTTGATCAAGTCGATGCTCCACGCGGCCGAGCCCGACGGTGCAACCAGCGCGTCGAGTCCGTGTTCGCCCAGCAGCCGGTCGATGCCCTCGGCGCGGGTCGCGGCGCTCAGCGTTGCCAGGGCGTGGCGGTAGGCGTCGCCGTCGAGTCCTTCGCTTCGCTCGGACCGTTCGAAGATATCCTGCCCGAACCACGCGAGCTCTTCGGCCGCCCGGAGTCGATTGAACTCGATCAGCCGGCCCAGATTCAGCGACTTAAGCTCCCCGTTCAGAGTCTCGAAATAGGCGTTCAGGGCGGCTTTGAACTCGGTTGTCAGCAGTTCCATTTCCAGCGCCCAGAAATCGTCCGGGGGATCGAACTCGAGACCGTCGATGACGGTTGCGCCGGCCGCGCGCAAATCCGCGATCGCCCGGTCGAACAGCGCGTCGACGGCGTCGTGGAAACCAGCCGCCGAGCGCACCACGCCGATGCGTTTGCCGCGCAGGCCGTCGGGGTCGAGGTGGGCGGAGTAGTCGACCGCCTGGACCTCTTTGAGAGCGGCCGTGGCTGGATCCTCGGGATCGAAGCCGGTCATCGCGCCCAGCAGCAGTGCCGCCCCGGCCACGCCGCGGGCCATCGGTCCGGCCGTGTCCTGGGTGGGTGAGATCGGAATCACGCCGCGGCGGCTGATCAGCCCTACGCTCGGCTTGATCCCGACGATGCCGTTGGCCGAGGAGGGGCAGACGACCGAGCCGTTGGTTTCGGTGCCGACCGCCAGCGCGGTCAGGTTGGCCGCGACCGCGACCGCCGAGCCCGAGCTGGAGCCGCAGGGGCTTCGCGACAGGTCGTAGGGATTGCGGGTCTGTCCCCCGATCGCGCTCCAGCCGCTGGACGATCGGGTCGAGCGGAAGTTGGCCCATTCGCTGAGGTTGGCCTTGCCCAGAATCACCGCGCCGGCAGCGCGCAGGCGCGCGACCAGCGGCGCGTCGCGACCGGTGACGTTGTCGGCCAGCGCCAGCGAGCCGGCCGTCGTCGGTAGCGGATCGGCCGACTCGATGTTGTCCTTCAGCACTACCGGAATCCCGTGCAGCGGGCCGCGCACTCGCCCCGCGGCGCGCTCCGCGTCCAGTGCCCGGGCTACCGCAAGCGCTTCCGGATTGACCGCAATCAGCGCCTTCAGCTCACCATCCAAGCGCTCGATGCGGTCCAGATAAAAAGCCGTCAGGGCGACCGCCGTGAGCCGACCCTGGCTCATCATCCGCGCCAACTCCGGCACCGTGGCTTCCACCAGAACCGGATCGGCCGATTCGGTCGGCGGAATCGCCTTGCAGGCGCCCAGCAGCAGCGCGGCCAGTAACGGTAGCAAGGTTCCGGGCCTGAACCTGATTGCGCCCATCAGCGCCAGCATGAAATTGAACCTGGCCCCTTTTTCATGGCCGCCAGGCCCAGTGCCAGGGCTCGTAGGCGATGCCGTGGGGGTTGTCGCGCGGGTAGCTCAGATGAAAGCCGAACTCCGTCGCGCGGCGTGACAGCCAGGTGAACGCCGGGGTTTGCTCGAACGCCACTTCGAGCGGTGGCGAATCGGGGGCGCCCAGGTCCAGCGCCAGGCCGGAATGGTGCTCGCTGAATCCGGGCGCGGCGCTGACCCTGAGAACGTCTTCGACGGCGTTGCCGGCTGCGAGCTTGCGCTCCAGCAGTTCGGCCTGGTAGTCGAGCCCGCGATAGGCGGAGATCGGGTGCATCGCGACCGACTCGTCAGCCGCCGCGGTCTGCATCCGCGCCCAGGCCTCCGCTGCTTCCGGCGCGAGGAATTGCTCGCGGTCGAATGGGTCGCGGCCGATGCTCCTGAGCCGGAGGGCCTCGGCGACCGGTTCCAGGCCTTGCCGGGAGGCGTAGTCGGTCGGGATCGCGAGCCGGGCATGCAGCTCCTCGACTCGGCGCCGGTGGGACGCTCGCCAGTCGCGCTCGAACGCCGACGTGCATTGCGCCACGGCCGCGTCTGACAACTCGGCCCGATCTGGGTCGAGGCGGTAGCCGATCTTTGCCAGCAGGTCGCACGCGGCCGCCGAGTGGGGGCGCGCGAGCTCGGACGGCAACCCGCCTTCCAGGACCAGGCGGGCGAGCGCCTCGCCGGCGTATCCGCGGCGCCGACTCTGGGCCGCGACGATGCACGTGAGCTGCGTTCTCGCCGACACGAGGCCCGCGAGATCGCCGTCGCGCTTGCGCTTCATCAGCCAGCCGGGCGCGAGATCGTCCGGGACCGGGTCGGCCGGGAAACCCAGGCGCGTCGCGGCCGCCGTCAGTTCGGCGGGGCTGGCCGGGCACAATATCAGGCGTGGGCTGAGCAGTCGGTCAGGCATCGTAACCCCTGCGTTGGAGATAACTGGCGTGCTGACGGGCAAACTCGCGCAGCGAGTCGTCGCCGCGGTAGGCGTAGGCGCGGTCGGCGCGAATCCCGGCGCTCGCGGTGGCGAGTGCGGCCGGCGCCGCATCGAGCGCCAGGTGAGTCACGACCCGGCCCAGCGTGGCCTCGGGGGTCCGGGCCAGGTCCTCGAAACGCACGCTTAAAAAACGCTCGCCGAGCCGATCCGCGCAGTCGGCCGTGCGATCCTCGTAGGTCTCCCACAGGGCAAACGCCTCGGGCATCCGTCCGATGCCGGTTTCGAAACGCCGCTTGCGCAGGCGCAGCCAAAACGCCCGGCGTCGGCGCGGATAGTCTTTGGCCATGGCCTCGAGCCGGCGCTGGGCGCGGACCACGAGGCTGTGCGCCACGTCCACCCCATGGCGAACCACGGCGATCACCCGGGCGTCCGGGTACAGTTCGGTCCACAGCTGAAGGGTCAGGGTGTTGCGCGGGTCCTTCCAACCCCAGCGGCGGCGAAAACGGGCCGCCTCTGTCCCGTTCGACCAATAGGGCCGTCCCAGGTAGCCGCTCATCCATACGCTGCGGGTCGCGTAACGCATGAAATCGAGGCACAGCGCGCGGGCGTTGGGCTCGGCAAACGCGCTCGCCGGCGGCGGGTGGTCCCAGGCGCCACCGGCCTGCAGCAGCAGCCATTTGTTGATTTCCTGAAACGTCCGGGCCTCGTCGTTGCGGTCCCGCCGCCAGCCCATGAAGACCCCGAGCCGACGCAGGCAGCGGCTCATCAGGCTCGTGCCCGAGCGATGCATGCCGGCGACGATGATCGGCGCTTGGTAGTCAGTCATTCGGCGCTTCGATGCTGACGATGTCGAGGTTGCCCAGCGTGTTGACCCCGTCGTAAAAATCCCACGGGTCGCCGTCGCCGTAGCCCAGCGCGATGTGGCCGGCGTCGAATCCTCCCAAGGCGGCGTCAAAGCTGACCCAGCGGCCGTCGATCAACGCTTGGGTCCACGCGTGCGGGACGAACACGTTCTCGGCCCCGAGCCAGCTATCCACGTACGCCAGCCCGGTCGCGATCCGGGTCGGGATGCCGGCGGCGCGTCCCAGCGCGGCCAGCAACAGCGCGTGTTCGGTGCAGTCGCCGCTGCGGTTGCGCGCTACTTCCAGCGCCGAGGCATAACCCACCGAGAGGTTTTTGTCGGACACGTAGTCGCGAACGAATCGCTCCAGCGCGCGCATCGTGCCGCGATCGGTTTGTTCGCCGCCGCGGGCCTCGCGCGCGAGTCGTCGGATCGCCGGCTCGTCGATCTGCAGCCAGCGGGTCGCGCTCAGAAACTCGCTCCCGTCGATCGGCTCCGAGCGCGCCGCCGCCGCCCCGTCGAGTCGTCGGATCGTGATCTCGTGAAACCCCGCAGCGGCCGTGACCCGCTGCTCTTCCGACGCCGGGAAGTACAGCGGGCCGGCATCGTACTTGGCCCGAATTCGGTAGGTCAACGCGGATTCGCGCATGGCCGGGCTCAGCGTCCGCGGAGAGGGCGTCAGCGCGCCGGCAAAAAATTCGGTCGGCTCGATTTCGGCGGTGGCGCACTGCTCCGGGCATGCGATCGCCTCGAAGGTCAGCCCCATCAAGCTCATGCGCGTCTTCTTGAGCGTCAGCTCTGAGTCGATCCACGCGACCATCGGCGTCTCGGTCTGACCGATTTGCACGGTTTCAGTCAGCCGCAGCAGATCCTGCTCGACTCCGAGCAGTTCGACCCGCTCGATTCCTTCGATGATGACTCGGGCTTCGACGGTCTGCAGCGACGAGGGCACGAAAACCTTGAGCGCGTACTCCGTGCCGGGCTCGAGACCGTTGGCGGCCATCAGCCGCCGACTTCCCTCGGCCATCAGCACGTCCTCGGGCCACGGAAACTCCTGCCTCTGCACGCTGCCCGCGCTGCGGGTGAGCACGTGCGCGATGCCTCGCTCGTCGATCGTCCCCTCGATGACCATTTCCGCACCGGAGATGCGTTGCACCGCGCCGAAGCCCAGCGGCCGGCCGTCGCGGGTCTCGGTATAGGACTCCTCACTCTGGACCACGATCGGAACTCCGCCGCGATCAATCTTCAGAAAGAAAGCTTCCGTGGTCTCGATCCGGTCGGCGAACACCTGGCGAGTGAGCTGCATGTGACCGGCGCGGCTGCCGTTGAGCAGCACCGCCAGCCACTCGGTCTCGACTTCGAGCGGCGCGGCCGGCGCCATTCGGGACAGCAGGAGCAGGAGCAGGAAGCCAATCGATCGCATAGAGCAGTGCCGGGTGTTTGGTTGCCGACATTCTATGACAACTGTTTACAGTCATGGTGCCCCGTTGGCGATAGACTGCCAGGTGTCGCCCCACACGGTAAATCGAGATGCATCGCGTATTGGTCAAGAACGAGGATTACGAGATTTCCTGGATCGACGGCTGCCAGTGCCTGCTGGCCGGTATCCGCAGCGAGACCATCGGGCGGGAAGGCATCGACTCGTTTTTTCGTGAACTCAAGGACGCTCGCAACAACATGCAGGCCCGGGCGCTGGCGCTCGACCTGCGCGCGGCCGCCCGGATGCCGGACGACATCTGGAAATGGCTGCAGCAGACCTGGTACCCGAGAATGGTCAACCAGGGCCTGAATCGGCAGGCAACGGTCAACCCGCTGGAACTGGCTGCCCGGATCCAGTGGCGCACGCTGAAGATTCCGGGTCTGGCGCGGGAAGAGTTCGACAAACTGCCGCCCGCGATTCACTGGCTTGGCAAGGCCGATCAGGACTCGACCCCGACGCGTCGGCGGATGGCGCTGGTAGGCAACTGATCCAGTTCGCGGGCGCTCTCCCCTCGGTTGCCGATCAGGCGTCGGCAGTCCTATACTGATCGCAATTCCAAATGCTGGTATTCGCGATGAAAAAATCCCTGATTCCGTTGGCCATGTCGGTCTGCCTCGCGCCTTTGGGCGCGCTCGCCGAATGCGACAAACCGTGGCCGGTGGAGATCCCCGACGGTAAGAGCGCGAGCAAGGACGAAATGCTCGAGGCGCAGAAAGCGGTCAAGGCGTACATGGCCGACGCCGACGCCTATCTGATTTGCCTGGAGGAGGAGGGGCGCGCCGTCAAGGTCGACCCCGAGGACAAGGAGGCGCTCCAGGTGGCGATGGAAGAGCAAGCCATCCGGACCCGCCGGCACAACGCGATGGTCGATGAGATGCACATGATCGCCGAGCGCTTCAACCAGACGGTTCGGGCGTACAAGG
>JBFGYD010000105.1:0-7065 GCA_041587615.1 Lysobacterales bacterium | reverse complement strand
CTGCCGGTCGATGATCCAATCGGCGTTGAATATCTTGTGCCGACAGTGCTCCGAGTTGGCCTGAGCGAACATCATCAGCTCGGCGTCGCTCGGATTGCGTCCGAGACCGACGAAGGCCTCGACCAGGTACTCGATTTCCTCGGCCGACAGCGCCAGGCCGAGGTCTCGGTCCGCCCGCCGCAGGGCCGCAGCGCCGCCCGCGAGCACGTCCACCCAGCCCAGCGGCGCCGGCGCGTGCTGGGCAAACAGCGCGGACGCCGCAGCCGGGTCCTCGAGCACGGCCTCGGTCATCCGATCGAACAACGGCGTCGGATCGGCTGCAACCGGCCCAGCAAACCGGTAGCGGCGCCCGCGTTCGAGCCGTCCGAGCCAGTCGAGACCACAGCCGCGTGCGATGTCGGTGGCCTTCGAGGACCACGGCGACAGCGTTCCAACCCGCGGCACCACGTACAGCGCGGCGCTGTCGGAGGCGTTCAAATCGAGTTCACGATCGCTGTCGAGCAGGCGGCAGACGGCCTTCCACTGGGCTCGATCCGGCGCCCGTGGCGCATCGATCAGGAAGACTTCCCGGCAGCCGGTGAGCCGCGCCGGGGCAACGCGCCGATTGAGTTTTTGGAGACGAAACGGGGACAGCGCCGGCGCGCCCAACAGGCAACGTAAAGACATTGGTGCTCACGGGATGTTCGGGCTCGATCGAGCGCGGAATGATACTTCAACCCCGAGCCCGGAGCCAGAAGCGGCGGCTTACCGGTCGCCAGTTAAAGAGAAGATATCGCCACGCCCCCGTTCGGAGAAAGCCCGTTACGCGGCCGCCGACCCTCACGGCCGGCGCGGCCGTGGCCGCGCTTACTGATCTTCGGCGGCGATTCTGTCCAGCTGCGCCAGCAGGCTCGCCGGCGGCACGTAGCCGGGGATCAGGGTCCCGTCTTCGGCCACCAGCGCCGGGGTTCCGGTCACCCCCAGTTCGCGCCCGAGTTCGAAGTGCATCTCGATCGGGTTGGGGCACTGCTTGGGCGCGGGATCCTCGCCGGCCTTGGCCGCGGTCAGGGCCTGATTGCGGTCGGCCGCGCACCACACCGAGACCGCCTTGTCGAACGAGTTGGACTGGACTCCGGCGCGCGGGAAGAAGAGGTAATCCACCTCGATGCCCAGATCGTTGTACTCGGCCATCTGACGATGAAGCTGGCGGCAATAGCCGCAGTCGATGTCGGTAAAAATGGTGATCGTGTGCTTTTTCTCGCCGGTGGCCGGAAAAACGATCCGGTCAGCGGACGTGACGTCGGCCAGGCGAGTCTTGCGGACCTCGCCTTTGGCCGCCTCGGACAAGTCGCGGCGGGTCGCGATTTCGATCAGGCGACCGTCGAGCAGGTACTTGCCGTCCTCGGACACGTAGACGAGCTGCGCGCCGAGCAACATCTCGACGAAACCGGGGAACGGCGCCGGGCGCACTTTGTCGATCTGAAGCCCCGGCACCAGCGACTTGAGCGCGTCGCGCGCGACCTGATAGTCATCCTCGGCCCCGGCCAGCGATGCGACCGCCAGCATTCCCGCCACCAATATCGTTCTGATCACCATGACTTCCTCGATTTGTGCCGCTCATTCAGACCGCGCCCGGGCGGAAAAATTTCATCCGCCACGGGCCCGGGAAGGGCGCAGTCTACCACGCTCGATTCCCGTCGCGGGCGTTCGAGGACGCGCGGGCGCGATCGCCCGCCGGTCGGGCTACTCAGGCAGGCTAACCGCGCGGGTGATGGGCTCGGTGCATCGCCTTCAGCCCCTCGCGAGCGACGTGGGTGTAGATCTGGGTCGTGGACAGGTCGCGGTGTCCGAGCAGCAGCTGGACCACGCGCAGGTCGGCGCCGTGGTTCAACAGATGGGTCGCGAACGAGTGGCGCAGCGTGTGCGGCGAGATCGACGCCACGCCGGCCGCTCGGGCATAGCGTTTGACCAGGTACCAGAACGCCTGGCGGGTCATGCCGCCGCCGCGCCGGGTGACGAACAGGGCCGGGCTCTCGCGCCGGCCGAGCAGCTCGGCGCGGGCGCGGTCGAGGTAACGGGCCAACCAGTCCAGCGCTTCTTCCCCGATCGGCACCAGCCGCTCCTTGCCACCCTTGCCCAGGATATGGATGACGCCCTGGCGAAGATTGACCTGAGGGCCGGTCAGCCCGACCAGCTCGGACACCCGCAGGCCGGTCGCGTACATCAGTTCCAGCATGGCCCGATCGCGCAGGCCGAGCGGGTCCTCCACGTCGGGGGCGGCCAGCAGCGCCTCGACCTGCGCCTCGGTCAGGGCCGCCGGCAGCGCGCGGCCGCGGCGCGGGCGCGCGACTCGCTCGGTCGGGTTGTCGGGGCGCGCTCCGGTCCGCAGCAACCAGGCGAAGAAACCGCGCAGACATGACAGCAGGCGGGCGTTGGAAGCGGCGCTGAAGCCGAGCCGGCTGCGGCGCCCGAGATACTCCAGCACGTCGGCCCGGGAGGCGGCCTCGAGCTGACCGCCGAGGCCGCGGCAGAACAGCGCGAATCCGCTCAGGTCGAAGCGATAGCTTTCCAGCGAAATGAGCGCCAGACCCTGTTCGGCCCAGACGCCGTCCAGGTACGCCTCGATCAGGGTCGCGTCGGCGGCGTCTAAGTCGGTTACGAGCCCTTGGCGAGTTCTTCTAGATGATTGAGCCACTGCTGGGCGCTGGCGCGCGCCTTTTCAAACTTACGCGCTTCCAGGAACGCCCGCCGCGCGGCCTCGCGATCGCCGGTGTTGAGTTCGCTCATCCCCAGCAGCACGTGAAGGTTGCCGGTCGCGGTTTCGGAGAGCCCGCCCTTCTCGATCGCCGCCGCGAGCGCCGCCTTGGCCGGCACCCAGTCCTCCTTGTCGATCAGGATATAGGCGACCTGCATGTCGAGCTTGCCGTCCAAGGACAGCTCGGCCGCGTTGCTGAGCGCCACCACCGCCTTGTCCAGTTCCTTGGCCGCATACCAGGCGTTGCCGAGCTGCTCCCAGTGCTTCTTGGTCGGCTCGACGATGCCCTTTTCGATCCCCTCGGACAGAATCTCGGCGGCCCTGAGCGGGATTTCGAGATAACCGTAAAGGCTGTACATTTGAATGAAGTCCTGCTCTTTGTCGAGCAGCCCCTGTCGGTGTGCCAGCGCCATCACGGCAAGCGCCTCCTGGTCGCGCTTCAGCGTCACGTTGATGGTCGAGAGCTGGGTCCAGTATTGTTTCTTGTCCGGCCAGTTGCGCACCATCAGTTCGAGCACATCCTTGGCCTCGACGTATTCCTTCAGCTCGTAATGCATGGCCAGCTTGAGCTGGTACCAGCTCTCCTTCGGTTTTTCGCCGAGCGCGATCGCCAGATCGATGTTCTTCAGCGCGCTGCGGAAGTCCTCCTTTTGCGCGTAGATGGAAGCCTTGAGCTCGTAAGCTTCGATTTTGGTCTCGCCCGAATCGCGTTCCCAGCGATCGACCCACGCGAGCGAGTCGTCGTAGCGTTCGCGCATGTAATAGAGTTGGGCGATTTGGAACATCGCGTCGAAATGAGGCTTGTTCGGCAGCACGTCCATGTTGACGATCTGCTCGTAGAGCACCAGCGCCGGGCCGAACTTGTCCTGGGCCATCTGGGCCTGGGCCAGCCCAAACATGGCCTGCGACTTCTCGTACGGATCGCTGATCTTGTCGACCAGCTTCTTGAAGTCCTCTTCGGCCTCGGCGTAGGCTTCGTCGGCGACTTTCTCCCAGGCTTTCTGGACCGAGTTGAAGTTGCGCTCGTTCTTCCATACCGCCGCCGGCGACTCACGCGACGACTTCGATTCCTGTGCCGCCAGAGCGCCGCAGAAAAGGGCCGGTGCGAGGCTCAGAATCATCAGCGGGGCGCGCAGGTTCATTGGGTATTCCTCCTGGGCTCAAGCAGCATACAGGCTCCTAGGCGTCGGCCAGTTTGAAATCGAGCGTTTGGGTCGCGCGCCGAGACACGGCCACGCCGTCTATGACGCGCGGTTTGAATTTCCACTTCAGGATCGCCCGGATGGCCTCACGGTCGAACACCCGCGGCGGGCGTGAGTCGATCACGGTTGGATCGGTGACGGTGCCGGTCTCGGTGATCGTGAATTCGATCGTCACAAAGCCCTCGATCTTGGCGATCGCGGCCCGTCGCGGATACTGCGGCTGGATTCTGACCAACGGGATGATGTCGCCCTCGGCGCTCTGATCGACGGACGCGAACGCGCCCAGGAACGGTCCGCTTCCGCTCATCGGCACGTCGAGCTTGGGCATGTTCATATTCGGCATCGGGGTCACGACCCGATCGACGTTTTGGATGTTCATCTTCGGCGGCGGCGGCGGCTCTTTGGGCGGCGGCGGCTTTTTCGGAATCTTGCGGGTCTTGACCGTCAACTGGTCGTCGATCTTGACTGGACCAAAGCGAATCCCGCCGAGCTGATCGCCTTTGTCGCCGATGCCGGGACCGCCTGAGATCAGGTAGTGCATGAACAGGAATAAAAACAGCGTGACGCCGATCGCGAGCACCATCGAAAGCAGCGTGCGTATCGATTGCATAGCTTCTCTCCTCGCGCCTTAACCTATCTCCCGGGCTTTTCCGCCGCCACCGAAATCGCGTCCACCCCCGCCAGCTTAACCTGGTCCATCACTTCGACCAGGATTCCGGTCGGCGACTGGCGGTCGGCGATGATCACGACGCTGCCCTCCGGGTTCTCGGCATGCGCCTTCTCGACGTTGGCGCGGACCGCCCGAACCTCGATGTGGCGCTTGTTCATCCACACCTCACCGTTTTCGCGGATCGCAATCATCACGTTGCCCTTGGTCTTGGGCTCGGCGGTGCTGGCGGTGGGCCGGCTGACGTCGATGCCGGCCTCTTTGACGAAGGACGTCGTCACGATGAAGAAAATCAACATGATGAACACGATGTCCAGCATCGGCGTGATGTTGATCTCGGTGTCGTCTTGCTGGCCGTGTCTGCGTCTCATCGAAAAAACCTCTGGTTCAAATACCGCCGCTGCCGCCGGCGGGAGTGTATGGGTTGGACTCGCCGGTCCGATGATTGTTCACGATCTTTGCGCCGATCATCAGTGGTGCTGCATCAGGTCTTCGAGCTTCTCGGTCTCGGTCGAGTGCCAGTACTCGAAGCGCGAGCCGAAGTAGACCCCGGACAGCGCGGCCACCATGCCGGCCATGGTCGGCACCGTGGCCTTGGAAACCCCGGCCGCCATCGCGCGAGCGTTTCCGGTCCCGGTGATCGCCATGATGTCGAACACCGTCAGCATGCCGGTCACGGTGCCCAGCAGGCCGAGCAGCGGGCACAGCGCGATCAGGGTTTTGATCAGCAGCAGGTTTTGCGACAGCTCGGTGGAGACCTCGGAGATCATCGCATCGCGAATCCGCTTGGCGTGCCAGGACGTGGTGTCGATGCGCGCGTCCCAGGCCGCCACGACCTCGCGCATGCGCTGGGGGTGAACCATCTTGAAGTACCACAGACGCTCCAGAATGAAGGTCCACATCAGCAGCAGAACCAGCATGATCGCCCACAGCACGCCGCCGCCCAGTTCCATGAACTGGATCAGCGTGGTGTAGAGGTCAGACAGCCACGCCATCTTCCTGGTCCTCCGCTATCCTGGCCACGATCCCGGCGCTCTGCTCCTCGAGGATCTGGATCAAGGTGCGGCTGCGGCTCTGCAGCAGGCTGTGAATGAAGGTCAGCGGGATGGCGACGCACAGGCCGAGCACGGTCGTGACCAGCGCGGTTGAAATGCCGCCGGCCATCATCTTCGGATCCCCGGTTCCGAACAGAGTGATCGCCTGGAAGGTGGCGATCATCCCGACCACGGTACCGAGCAGGCCGAGCAGCGGCGCGATGACGTACAGCATCTTGATAAAGCTGAGCCCGCTCTCCAGCGGAGCGGTCTCGCGCAGGATCGCCTCATCCAGCTTCAGTTCCAGGGTTTCGACGTCGGCGTCGGGGTTTTCAGCGTGGACCGCCATGACCCGGCCCAGCGCGTTGCCGGCGTCGGGAGTGGCCGTCTTGAGCTGGCGCTTGATCGCCGAGCCCCTGAGCCACAACATCACGCCGCGGTACAGGGCCACCAGCAGACCCAGCACGCCGATCCACATGATGACATAGCCGATCACGCCGGCATCGCCCATCTCGGACAGGATGCCGTCGCCGATGCCGAGCCGCTCGGCCCAGGTCTTGGTCTGCACCACCAACGACAGGATCACCCCGCGGGTGAAATCTACCGCCATCGGCATCACCTCCCCGGCAGCGGTGCTTTCATAGTCTTCGGCCAGCGACGTGAAACGACCCGGCGGCTGGCGCTCGAGCTCGGCCAACACCCCCATCTTGTGGTCGATCGACGGCTCCTGCCACTGCAGGAATTTGCCGCCGCTGATCACATTGAACACACCGACCCGGGTGACCGGCTGGTCGCGCTCGATTTCCCCGCTGGGCCGCAGAATGTCGGACGAGAACCGGACCACCTTGCCCTGCTCGGTCAGCTCCTGCTGCATTTCGAACCACAGCTTGCGCAGTTCCAGAATCGTGGGCAGGTCTTTGCGCTGCGCCAGATCCGACAGAAACTCCCCGCGACCCGGAAACTGGGCGCTGGTGATCGAGTTGTCGAGTTTGCCCTTCAGGTCGTTGGCAACCTGGCGCACCACGCCGAACATCTCGCCCAGGTTGCCCATCCGCTCGTTGAGCACCGTTTCCAGATCCGCGAGCTCCTTTTCGTTCTCGTCGAATTCGGTCTTTAGTCGGTCGGACTTGCGTTCCTCGGCCGCCAGTTCCGCGCGGGCCTGAGCGAGCAACTGGCGCTGCTGATTGCGGTTGTTCAGGAACTCCCGCTCACGCTGTTGATTGATCTGGCTTTGCGCCTGCGCCGCCTGCCGGGTTTTGGCCAGCAGGTCGTCGAGCGGGTTGGCGACCTGCGCCGATGCGGACCCCACGGTCAGGGCCAGGGCGGAAACCAACAGTGTCGTGGTCAAATTCTTCATTGCGCCGCTCCCGCTGTCGGCGCCGGCAGCTTGACGAGGTTGAACGCTTCCTGGTTGTTGGCCATGCGAAT
>JBFGYD010000104.1:0-7088 GCA_041587615.1 Lysobacterales bacterium | reverse complement strand
GGAAGTGCTGGCCGCGGCGGCCGCCGAGTTCGCCGGCACCGAGGCGATGATCCGGGCCTCAGAGGCGCTGTTCGGTCCCTACCGCTGGGGACGCTACGACCTGCTGATCCTGCCCCCGAGCTTTCCGTTCGGCGGGATGGAAAACCCCCGCCTGTCGTTCATCACGCCGACGGTGATCGCCGGCGACCAGTCGCTGGTAGCGCTGATCGCCCATGAACTGGCCCACTCCTGGTCGGGCAACCTGGTGACCAACGCCACCTGGGGCGACCTGTGGCTGAACGAGGGGTTCACGGTCTACCTCGAGGCGCGGGTCATGGAGGCGATCTACGGACCGGCGCGGCGGGCGATGGAGGACGTGCTGGGCTACCAGAACCTGCAACAGGACCTGGCCAAATTCCCGCCGGACGACCAGCGCCTGGCGCTCGACCTGAGCGGCCGCGATCCCGATGACGGGTTCTCCACTATCCCTTATGAGAAGGGCCGGCTGCTGCTGGTGTATCTCGAGCACGCCGTTGGCCGCCCCACGTTCGACCGATACCTGCGCGCCTATTTCGACCGCCACGCGTTTCACAGTCTGAGCACCGAGGAATTTCTCGCCGACCTGGATCGCCATTTGCTGAGCGCCCGCCCTGGAATCGTCAGCCGCGAGCAGCTAGACGCCTGGATCTATCAGCCGGGCCTGCCGGCAGACGCCGTGCTGCCGCAATCCGATGCGTTTGCCCGGATCGATGCGCAGGCACAGACCTGGCTGTCCGGCGAGGTGTCCGCGGCCGGGCTCGACACCGCACCCTGGTCGGTGCACGAGTGGCTGTATTTTCTGAACAACCTGCCGCCGCTTGACGACGACCAATTGGTCGAACTCGACCAAGCCTTCGGCCTGACCGCCACGGGCAACGCCGAGATCGCCCATAGCTGGCTCGAGATCGCGATCCGCCACGACTATCGGCCGGCCCGCGACCGCCTGCGCGAGTATCTGATCGGCATCGGTCGGCGCAAGCTCATCGTGCCCCTGTACGAGGCGCTGATGGCCGAGCCCTGGGGTCCGGAGTTCGCCGCCGACGTCTACCGAGAGGCGCGGCCGGGTTACCACCCGCTGGCGGTAGCGAGCGTCGATGCGCTGGTGCTCGACTGAGATCTCGGCCGGCGCTGGCTGGAGGCAATGATCGATGAGCTACTTCATGGTCGATATCGAGGCCGACGGCCCGATCCCGGGCGACTATTCGATGGTCTCCATCGGTGCGATCGTGGTCGAGCCGTCGCTGGCCCAGACCTTTTACGCCGAACTGAGGCCGATCTCGGACCGCTGGATCCCGGAAGCACTCGCGATCGGCGGCTTCGAGCGAGACCAAACCCTGGCGTTCGAGGACCCCAAGGCGGTCATGCCGCGCCTTGCGGCCTGGATCGAAGCGAGCAGCACCGGCCGGCCTCTGTTCATCTCGGACAACAACGGCTTCGACTGGCAGTTCGTCAACTGGTACTTCCATCATTTCACCGCCGCCAACCCGTTCGGGCACAGCTCGACCAATCTTGGTTCGCTCTACAAGGGCCTGGTCAGGGACACGGCCAAGAACTTCAAGCACCTGCGGCAGACGGCGCACACCCACAACGCGCTCGACGACGCCCGCGGCAACGCCGAGGCGCTGCTGCAGATGCGGCGTGAAGGTCTGAAAATCAGGCTGGAGTAAGCGCCCTGGCTCTCGCCCGCTGCTACTTTCGGCAGGATGCCGGGAGGTGCCTGGGCTGAACATCGTCGCTGCCGCAGATCCAGCTCAGCGCGCCGTCGTCTCCGATCACCGGCTGCAGGAATACCGAGCGGCCGGTCAGCGGCGCCGCCGATTCACCGGTGAAAGAAATGCTGATAATGCCCGTGTCGGGCTGCAGCTCGAGGTTCATCGCATCGTCCCGCTGTCCCATCTCTGCGGCCTCGTTCGCGTTCGGGAATCGGCCGAGCGAGTAATGGTACTCCGCCACCGGGAGCTTGAGCGCGGCGGCGCGCGCCAGCCCCTGGGCGATCTGCGCCCGCATCCGGTAGTCCTGATAGGCCGGAATCGCAATCGCGGCGCCGACGCCGAGCGCCCCGACCGCCACCATCGCGTTGCCCGCAAAGAGCATTTCCATCGGCGAGTACTCATAGTCCAGGCTCAAGCCGATCGCGTCCGGTCCGGAATCGATGCGCAGTCCGAGCCGTCCGTAGGCGGGCAGTCCGGCGTCGATCCAGGTCGGCATCGCGAACGGATCGAACTCGGCACCGGCGAGATCGGCGAAGAAGTTCAGCGCGTTCAGATAGCCGTGATAGACGTCGCGCGGCGAGTGCTGCGCCCGGGTCGCAATGGCGAAAACGCTGTGGCGCCAGTCGAGCTGCAGGTCGCCGGCGAGCCAATCGCTGAGATCGCGGTCGGCCCCGATTTGCGCGCGCGCGGCCAACACCTGGGGCACGCCGGCCATGACCAGGTAGCCGTCTTCCTCGATCCAGTAAAGCCGCGATTTGATCCGTCCGAGCATCTCCGTCACCAGCTTGGGAACCTCCGCTTCCCCCTGCAGCTCATCCAGCGACCACAGCGCCGGCAATGCCCAGTGATTGATGTCGACGCCGCCCGCACGGTGCCGGCTGATCGAGACCCCCGACTGGTCCTCGATCCCGGCGATGACCTGATCGAGCGCACCGCGATCACGAATCTGGTATCCGGCCCAAAGGCCGGCGTCATCACTCACGACGATGATTTCCGGCCCGATCGCTTCGAGCAACAGGCTCGAGTCGAAGCTCAGGGCCTCGTCCAGCTTGGACTTGACCGTCGAGAGCTGGGTCCGGATCTTGGCCCCGTCGACGCTCAGACTCAGCGCATAATCCAGCCCCTCGGCGACCTCGGCGACCGAGGGCAGAGCCAGGCGCAGTGCAAACTTGGCCGGACCGGCGGTACTCAGCCCGGGCGCCTGGTCGGCGCGCGCGAGCGCTTTGCGAAAGCCGACCTGGGGCATCGCCAGGTGGACCTTGAAACTGCTCTTGCCGCCTTTGCTGGCCGCCCCCAGCCACAGGAATCGAGCCTGATCGAGACCTGAGGCGACGAACTGCGCTGCCTGCTCGGGCGGCATCATCGGCGCGTACATCGAGTAAAGCGTCGCTACGTCCAGCCACAGCGCCAGGCCACGGCCACTGGCGTCGATTCCGCGTTCGAACCCGGTGAGAGCGCTTTCAGCCTCGTTTGAGCCCGCGTAACGGATCAGATCCGGCTGCGAAGCGGACATTCCGGTCAGCATCAGCGCGCGCTGCTCACCGCCGTCGAAGTGAACAAAAACCGGCACCGGACCGGCCATCAGCGTCATGTTTCCATCGGCGTCCATCGGGGTCAGCACCCGGAGCTCGGGGGCCAGGTCGGTCATCGCCGACAGCCATTCGGCAAAAGCCGCGGCGTCGTCGAACGCCATCTTCGCAGCCAGCAGGCCGTTGGGGACCGCGGAACCGTCGGTGGCCTTTAGCACCGCCACTTCGAGCGGTCCTTCCAGCCGGCGCAGCAGCGGCTCGGCCAGAAGTTGCGCCGGCGGCGGAAGCTGGCTCACGAGGTTGTCGTGAAGCCCCTGGCGGATCGCCGCTATGAGGTCCGCGTGCGCCGCGCTGGTCTGAACTGGGTGAAGGGCGTTTTCCTGGGCCTCGGTGAACGCGTCCCACAGTCCGGGTACGCGGGCATAGGCCATCGCTTCGGCGGGCAGATGCCGGCTCAGCCATGCCGCGTGCGGAACCGGTGTCAGCTCGGTAGTCACCGCGGTCCCGGGGGATTCCGCTTCCTGGCCACAGCCGGCCAGCAGCGCGGTCAACAGCACGCCTGAGCCCACGAACGCAAACCTGATTTCCATCTTCCCCGGCTCCTTTGTGACGATGACGCCAGTGTAACCCTAGCCGCCGAGGGTCGGAAACCAGTCATCCCAAGCAGGCCTCAATAACGCCCGACCCCGAGTCGGGCGCCGGCGTCAGGCCGGTCTCAGCAGTCGCGGCCCTCGATGTTGGTCAGCTTGGTCAGCGTCAGCGAGCCGGCGCCGTTGGCGCCAAAATTGAAATCCCCCTGGATGACGCCGCACTCGAGCTGGGTAAAGGTCATGGTGCCGAAGTCGATCCGCTCGGCGGTATCGGACGAAAAATCGAGAAAGTTCAGCCCTCTGACCTCCTGCATCAGCAGCGGCACGCTGCTCGACCCGGATTCGAAGAAGTCCACCCCGACCAGCCAGCGCGGATTGCCGGATTCATCGAACGTGAACCAGGCGACGAACAGAAACAGCCCGCTGGGGGTCTCGCCTACGGTGACGAAGAAGCCCTGGTCGTTGAGGCCGTCGACGACGTAAGTGCCGGAGGTCGAGCCGTCGATCGCGAGGCCGCTGGGCACCGTCACCGGGGGTCCGTCTGAGAGCAGGAACACGCCGCCCTGGACGCCCTGCGAGGCGGACACGTAAACGTTACCGCGCTCGTCTTCGCCGAAGGTCAGGATGTTGGCCAGCTCCCCCTCGGACAGAAGTTCGTTGGTCCCGCTGGCCTGGTGATAGGCCCAGATCCGCCCGGAGCAGAAATCCCCGTAGACGTAGCGCCCGTCGAACCCGGCATAGTCGGGACCGCGGTACACCTGCCCGCCGGTGATCGAGCACTCGCCGGCGCTGTGATCGTACTCCCACACCGGATCGGTCAAGCCGGGAGTCTGGCAGTCGCCCATGAAGCACTGGCTCCCTTCGCGAATGTTCCAGCCATAGTTTTCGCCGCCGGGGCTCGAGGCCGGCTGGAAGTTGATTTCCTCACTCGACTCCTGGCCGACGTCGGCGATGTACAAATCCCCGGTCGTTCGGTCGAATGCCATCCGCCACGGATTTCGCAGCCCGTAGGCCCAGATCTCCCCGCGCGCTCCACCCTCACCGAGCAGCGGATTGTCCGGGGGAATCGTGTAGATCCCGTCACCGCTGACGTCCAGGCGCAGCATCTTGCCCAGCAGCGTGCTCGTGTCCTGGCCGGCCTCGAGGGGGTCGTCGGCGCCGCCGCCGTCGCCGATGCCCAGATACAGCATGCCGTCGGGGCCGAATTCCAGCCGCCCGCCGTTGTGGTTTGGAAAAGGCTGGAACACGGTCAGCAGGATTTGTGCGCTGTCGGCATCGGCGACGTCCGGGTCGTTAGAGACGCGGTAGCGCGCCAGGATCGACGAGCCCGCGAGGTCGGTGTAATAGACGTAAAACCGGCCGCTGGTGGCGTAATCGGGCGCGAACGCCATGCTCAGCAGGCCCTGCTCCATCGAGGTGCTGATCAGGTCGCCGATGTCCAGAAATGGCTGATCGAGCAGCTCACCGTCTTTAATGATCCGAATGGCGCCGAGCTTCCCCACGAGGAACAGACGCTGGCTCTGATCGCCGGCGTGCTTGATGTCGACCACCCCGGACAGGGGCACGACTTCGGTGATCTGGAGATCGACCTGGCCGCCGGTAGCCGTGGCCAGCCAAACCAGCAGCCCGAAAAAAGTGATTCGTGTCATTGCGACTCCTCACGGTTCACACTGGATGCCTACGTTAAGTATCGTAATTCCGGGGTTTCTCCGCAACGGCGGTAGCCCGGACACGGCATGGGTTGCCACATTACGCTAGTCCAACCTCGCTTCGCCGCTCCGGCGGCTCATGAGCGGCTGTCACGCGCGCCCGCGGCTGTGCCCGGAAAGTCCGCCGGCGATCAGGTGCGCCACGCGCAATGGCTCCGGAAGGTGACCGTAACGGGTATGGCGTTTGATCGTCGCCGCCGCGGCCGCGCGCTCAATTCCCGCGCACTGCACGAACACTTGGCCCACCGCCTCGACCGGTCCCAGCGCCGCGATCGACGCCCAGCGGGCCTCGGCGTCAGGCAGATGCGCCAGCAGCGCGCGGCGGATCGCCTCGAGGTCCGGCTCGCGGCGGACCACCGCGATCGCGGGGCAGCCGGTCCGGCGATGGAGTTCGCCGAGGTCGATGACGTTGAAGCCGGCCACGGCGACGCCGTCGAGCATTACCAACCGGACGTGTTCGGCAAAGCGCGACTCGGTCAGCATCCGGGAGATTGCGGCCGTGGCGTCGCGCCCGTCGCGGGCCACCGAGGTGGTCAAAACCCCGTCCAGGCGCCGGTCCGCGAAGATCGCGGCCACCACCGGAACCTCGTTGGCGTCGCTTGAAAACGGCGCGTCATCGACTGCCATCACGTTGGCAATGCCATCGCTTGAGTTAACATCCCGGCCCATGCGGATCGTGACCCATACCTGCTCCAACACCGAGATCGTATGCGCCCTCGGCCTTGCTGACCAGATCGTCGCCGTGGACGACCACTCCGATTATCCGCCTGAGATTGTCGCCGGAGTGGCGAGAATCGGTCCCGATCTGGCCGTCGACGTCGACCGGGTGCGCGCGCTCGAGCCCGACCTGGTGATCACCTCGCTGACCCTGCCGGGTCACGAGGACTGCGTGGCCCGGCTCGAAGCCGCCGGCCTGCCGCTGCTGGTGGTTGAGCCGCGCCGCCTCGCCGACATCCCGAGGGACATCGAGACCATCGCGCGAGCGCTCGGAGCGGCGGGCGAGGGCGCCAGACTGGCGGCCGAATTCGAGGCCGGCATGACCCCGCAGCACGTCGCCGGGCCACGTCCAAGGGTGCTGGTGGAATGGTGGCCCAAGCCGGTGATCGTGCCGGGCCAAGACTCCTGGGTGACGCAGATGCTCGACCTCGCCGGCGGGGTCAACCCGTTCGGCGAGCGGCCGGTCAGGAGCACGCCGGTCAGCGACGCCGAGGTTCAGGCGGTTCGGCCCGATGCGGTCGTGATTTCCTGGTGCGGCGTTCCCACTCGCAACTATCGCCCCGCGGTCGTGCGCCGGCGTCCCACGTGGCAGGAACTGCCCGCGCTTTGCAATGACCGAATCTATCCGCTCTCGGAGGCCTTCCTCGGTCGCCCCGGCCCGCGCCTGGTCGAGGGCCTCGAGCGGCTCAAGCGAATTGTTCGCGAATGCGCGCCTGCCGTTCGACCTTGCGTATCAGTGCGTCGCGATCGGCGGCGGCTCCGCCGAGGCGCGCGTCGAGTTCGCGAATCTCTTCCTCGAGTCCGCGGATGGCT
>JBFGYD010000103.1:0-7093 GCA_041587615.1 Lysobacterales bacterium | reverse complement strand
GCACACCCAGCCGTCGTAGATCGCCGCCTTGACGTGGCTCATGCCGGGATAAACATAGACCCGCACGCCGTGTTCCAGCAGCGTGTTGGCGGTGACCGCGTTGCTTGCCGCCATGATGCCGGAATCGTTGTCCGCCGGCAGGATCACGCGCACATCCACCCCCCGGGCGCGGGCGTCGACCAGCGCCTCGAGGATGGTATTGTCGGACAGGTACGGGTTTTGGATGTAGATGTATTGACGAGCCCGGCGAATCGCATGCCGCTGAGCGTCCCAAATCTCGCGGCGACCGGTTTGGGTGTACAGCGGCCGGATCATGATCATGCCCTCGCCCGGTTCACCGCTCAGCGGTCGTCTGTGCTCGAGCCCGCGCCAGCCGTAGGCCAGGTCGCCCCCGGGACCGGCGTGGGCCCAGGCGCGGGCGAAATCGCGCCGGATCTTGGCCACGATCGGCCCTTCCAGCCGCACCATCAAGTCGTGCCACTCGTAGCGGTACTCGCGGCCGATGTTCATCCCGCCGGTGTAACCGATCTCGCCGTCGATGACGATGGTCTTGGTGTGATCGGCGGTCAGCCAGGGATTGGGTGAGCGGCGCACCCGGACCTTCGAATCCTCGCGGAGGTGGCCGATGATCGACGAGGGCGGGATGAACCCGGGGCGCTGAGCGGTGCCCGGCGCCAGCGCGCCGGCGAACACGGTGCCCAGGTCGTCGACCAACACTTTGACCTTGACCTCGCGCGAGCGCCGCTTCAGCAGATCCGCGACGGTGACCGCGTAGTCGTCGCGGTCAAAGATGTACAGGCGCATTTCGATCCGCTTGCGGGCCGCACTGATCGCGTCGAGCAGGTCCGAAAAGAAGGCCTCACCGTCGATCAGCAGCTTCAGTCGCCCCGGCAGCGGCGCGGTCCCGACCAGTTCATCCAGGCGCGCCTCCCACGCTTCCAGGTCCATCGGCTCGGCCGTGCCCGGGGCCAGTTCGGTGCTCAGATAGCCGCGGGCGCGCGGCACCACCAGGGTGTAGGTCGTGGCCGCCGCGTAGTTGATAAGCCGCGAGGCGGCGGTGAACGGATTCTTCGCCAGCGCCAGCAGATGGCTGCGCACGATGACCGAATTGAAACTCCCGACCGACAATCCCACCAGCCCCAGCGAATCGGTGGTCGCGCCGAGGAGCGATGAGGTCAGGGCGACGATCTCGAGGCGATCCAGGTCCACCAGGATGTAATCGACCCCGCCGTCGACCACTTCGGTCTGGAACAGGAACTGCCGCTCGCCAAGACCGCGCTCTGCGATGTATTCGTCCAGGATGCCGGCGGCCAGGACGAGAAAGCCCCCCTGATCGTGGGTTCCGACAATTTCGACCGCGGCGGGAATCTTGTCCGCGGTTCCCTGCTGCAGGCGCCCTGCCGGATCGCGGTAAATCACGACTTCCTGCTGGCGTACCAGCAGGCGTACGCCCCGATTGGGCAGCGCGGGTACCAGTCGCTCCGCCAGCGTCTGCAGCAATTCGGACCAGCGCGCGCCGGGCAGTATCGGAATCTCGATGAAATCAGCCGCGGGCAGCTCGCCGGGCCAGCGCTCGCCGACGTAGTCGAGGCGGGCGTATTGGTGGGCAAAGGAAGACCGATGGGGCAGCGGGACCGTGCTCCAGGCGGCGCCGGCGTAGGCTTCGGCGCGCGGGTCGGCGCCGAAGTGGAGCATCAGCCGGCCCTCCGCGAGCCAGGCGCGAGAGGGTAGCGCTTGAAACGCCTCCAGCGGATCCTCCGGCGCGCTGGGGCGCACCGCGCAACCGGCGGCTAGGAGCAGCAGCCAGACTCCGACCACGCGCGCGCCGGTCGCGCGCGAGCCGCCCAAAATCCGACTGCCGTTCAAACCCTTGCCGCCCCATTGTTATCTAGATTGACCGCGCAGTTTAGCGCTGCTTGCCGCGACCGCAACCCGTGCCGCCGAAGCATCCTCGTTCCTGACCCGGTAAAATCGATCCATGCATCAAGCGATTCTCTACCCGTGAGCGATACCATCGAGGTCGGCGAGCGGGTGCCCAACTTTCGCCGTACCGACTCCGACGGCCACGCGGTCACGTTTTATCAGCGCTTTTGCGGCCGCCCGGTCGTGCTGGCGGTGACCCGCGACTGGCGAGCCGAAGCGGGAGCGCTCGGTCGAGTGGAACCGCCAGACGAACGGTGGGAGCTGGCGGTGCTGATTCGCGGGCGGCCCGAGGACGCCGCCGAGGCGGCTGCCGCGCTGCCGAAAGACGCCTGCGTGCTGGCCGACGACGGCGCGGTCTCGGACTTCCTGGCCGAAACCGGCGGCGGCCCCCGAATCCTGGTGCTGGACGCGAACCTCCGCCTGCTGGCGAGCCTGCCGACGGCGGATGCCGAGGCGCTGTCCGCGGTCTATCGGCGGGCCGCGACCGCGCCGGTTTTACTGGCTTCCCAGGCGCCGGTGCTGATCGTGCCGGGGGTCTTCGAGCCCGAGTTCTGCCGCCACCTGATCGAGCAATTCCACGAGCACAACGAGCCCTCCGGCGTGCTCGAGACGGTGAACGGCAAGAGGGTCTATCGAGAAGATCCTCAGACCAAGATCCGGCGCGAGCACCGGCTTGCCGCCGGGCCGCTGCTGGCCGCGGTCGAGCACCGCCTGCAGCGTCGCGTGGTGCCGGAAATCGAGTGGTGCTTTAACTTTCGCGTAACCCACTACGAGGGGGTCAAAGTGGTCCTGTACGATGCCGACACCGGCGGCTATTTCGGCCCTCATCGGGACAACGACGGCGACGACACCGCCCACCGGCGCTTCGCGATGACGGTTAATCACAACCTGGGTCAGTACGACGGCGGTGAACTGCGCTTTCCCGAATACGGAGACTGCCGTTACGCCACGCCCAGCGGGGCCGCGATCGTGTTTTCGTGCAACCTGGCTCACGAGGCGATGCCGGTCGAGCGCGGCCGGCGATTCGCGCTGGTCAGCTTTTTTTACGGCGCTGGCGACAAGCTGCGGCCCGCCGTCTACGAGGACCAAGTCACCGGCGCGGCGCGCGGCGCGCCGAAACCGCCCCGCTGGGGCTAGGCTGCGGCGCGCGCAGTCGGGCGCCGGCGCTCTGCTATGATCGCGCCGCATGAACGCGGCAGAACTCGACGCGCTGGTGACCGACCCGGGATGGCTGCTCCACCAGCTGGATGTGATCGGCGATCGCGCCCTGTTCTATCGCGCGACCCCGGCGGTCTACCGTGGCTCGCTGTTTCTGGACGAGCGCATTGCGCTCAGGGAGCCGGCGCAACAGATCGTGCCCGTGCCCGAGTTGACCGCGCGCCTGACCGGTGCGCGCCCCCGCGCGGACTTCATTTTTCACGTCGGCCACTGCGGCTCCACGCTGCTGAGTCGGCTGCTGGAGACGGCCGCCGGGCTGCTGGCGCTGCGTGAACCGGTTCCGCTCAGGGCACTGGCCGCGTTCCTGCGCGACCGCGCTCACCCTCTGGGGCTGGTGGCGCCGGAGGACTATCCGGCGCTGGAACGCACCGTGATTGCGCTGCTGGCGCGGCGCTTCGAGGCCGACAAAACGACGCTGATCAAAGCCACCAGCGACTGCGGCGTGCTGGCCGAACGCACGCTGGAGATGAATCCGGACAACCGCGCGGTCTGCCTGTACCTGGAGCTCGATGAGTTCCTCGCCACGATGCTGCGAAGCGAATTGCGCCGCCAGGAAACGGCTCACTTTGCGCAGTCGCGGCTGGCCGACCTGCACCTGCTGCTGGGCTCGGACGAGATTCGAATCTATCGGCTCTCGGCCGGGGAGCTGTGCGCGATGAGCTGGGCCTCGAACCTCCTGACGCTCGCGCGGCTCAAAGAGCGCTGCGCCGGGCGGGTGCTATGGCTGGATTTCATCGCGCTGCTGGACGACTTCCGCGCCGGCTTGACTCGGGCAGCCGAGTTTCTCGGCCTCGACATCGCGCCGGGTGCGCTCGAGGGCGCGCTGGACAGCGGCCTGCTGAGCGGCTATTCGAAGGACCCGGATTTGCGCTACGACCGGAGCGCGCGGGACGCCGAATTGGCGGACTGCCGGCGCCGATTCGCAGCGGAGATCGCCGCCGGCAAGCGCTGGATCGAACGCCTGATCGACGGGCAGGCCGCGGCCGCGCCGCTGCGTGATCATGCGGGCTAAGCCGCTCCGGCGCGCGAGCCCGACGTCGCTATTTCAGGAACTGAATCGACAGCGGGTACTCCCAGCTCTCGCCTTCGTTGGCCTTGATCCCGCCGACGATCGCGAAGCCCAAGGTCGACAGAGAAAGCGCTACCGTCAATAAGGCGAACCCGAACAGCCCAACGACCATCGCCAGAGCCAGACACAGCAGAAAATAAACGATCGCTGAGAGCAGCCAGTTGGCCACCGTCTTGCCGTGCGCGTCGACCGCGGGAAACTCATCTTTTTTTAACTGCCACAGCACGATCGGCAGCAACAGGCCGGCCACCGGAATGACGAACCCGGCGACAACGGAAAAGTGCACGAACATGGCCCACTGATTCGCTTGTCGCGCGTGCTCGTCCATTGAGGGCGGAGACGGTCCCGGGCCGGCTTCCGGCGTCCTGGGCTCTTCGTTTGCGGCCATGAATCAACCATAGTCCAGGCCTGATCGGGTGGCAACTCACGCGATATCTGGCTTAGCGGTCTCCCGGGTCGCCCGCATCCGGCGGCTCGAAGTCATCCACCAGATAGAGCGGGCGGCGTTTGGATTCGTCGAACAGCCGGCCGAGGTATTCGCCGATGATGCCCAGGGCCATTAGCTGGATCCCGCCGAGAAACAAGATAACGGCCATCATCGATGGATAGCCCCGCACCGGATCGCCGAACAGCAGGGTCTTGGCGACGACCACGACGCCATAGCTCAGCGCCGAGATCGCGGCCAGCAGCCCCAGATAGGTGGCGAATTTCAGCGGCGCGCTGGTGAACGAGGTGATGCCGTCGACGGCGAAGTTCCACAGGCGCCAGTAGCCGAACTTGCTCTTGCCGGCGTAACGCGGTTGGCGCCGGTACGGAACCGCGACCTGGCGAAAGCCGACCCAGGCGAACAGCCCCTTCATGAACCGGTGCCGCTCGCGGACCCGCCCCAGCGCATCCACCGCGCGCCGGCTGAGCAGCCGGTAGTCGCCCGTATTGGAAGGAATCGGAATCCGGCTGACCCGGTTGATGAGGCGATAAAAGACCGCCGCGGTGGCGCGCTTGAGCCAGGTTTCCCCGGTCCGGGCGGTGCGCTGCGCGTAGACGACGTCGAACCCCTGGCGCCAGCGTTCGATCAGTTCCGGGATCAGCTCGGGCGGATCCTGCAGATCGGCATCGATGATGATCACCGCGTCCCCCTCGGCGCGATCCAGCCCGGCGGTCATCGCAATTTCCTTGCCGAAGTTGCGGCTCAGCCGCAGCCAGCCGGCGCGGCCGTCCTGGTCGTGCAGGCCGGCCAGCACCGACTGAGTGTCGTCGCTGGAGCCGTCGTCGACGAACAACACGCACCAGCTCAGCGGCAGCGCCTCGAGCACCGCGCGGAGGCGTTCGAACAAAGCCGCGACGCTGTCCGCCTCGTTGAACACCGGCACCACCACCGTCAGCCGCGCGTTGCCGGTCCGTTCCTGGTTGGATTCAGAGCGCATCGTGCTCTCCCGCGGCCCGGTTTGATCCGCGTGCCGGTCCGCATAGAGTATCCGCGCCGGCCGCGCGGGCAAAGTAAGCCCCGGGCTCGATCACGAGCGCAACAACAACTCCGCTAGAATGGGGCACATTGGAGCCCCTCGCCACCTGGGCGCCCGGCGATGACATGAGCAACAGCGGTTTGGCCACTCGGCGTTGGCTGATTTTTGGCGCGGCGGCGGCCGCGGTCAGCGTGGGTCTGGCGTGGCTGATGCAGGCGATGATCCACCGGCCGCTGGTGACCGGACCGGCCGCCGAGGATCCCGCGATTTACTTCATCGAGCGATGGCCGGCCGACGACTCGGTCGAGCGCAAGCGGCGGGCCTTCCCCAAACCGCGCCAGCGCATGCTGAGCCACGTGAGCTCGGCGCCGCCCCCGCCGAGGCAGACCGCGGCGATCGATCGGGAAGCGCTGCTTTACAGCCGCCCCGACTTTCGTCGCGCGCTGTCGGCGCCGCAACTGAACCTGTGGGCCGGCCCGCCGGGGAGCGAGTTTTCGATCGGCGGCATCGAGGGGCTGATTCCTCGGATCATGATCCAGCCGATGTATCCACGGCGCGCGCTGCTGCGTGGGATCGAGGGCGAGGTCGTGGTCGAATTCACGATCGACGCCGCCGGCACCGTCATCGACGCGCGGGTCGTCGCCGCCGAGCCGGCCCACGTGTTCGACCGCCAGAGCGTGGCGGCGGTTTACAAGTGGCGCTTCGAGCCGGTACTGGTGGACGGTGAGCCGGCCCAGGTCACCGCTCGCCAGACCATCGGGTTTACGATCGTGGACGAGCTCGCGGCGGCCGCGAACTAGTGTCCGCCTTTTATGGACGGGCGCTAACTGACTTCACTTCCGGGCGACGGCCACCAGCCGCTCTGCGTCCAGGTCGTAGTCGCGGCCGTCGAGTCCGCCGTAGATCGCAACCTCGGCAAAGCCGGCCAGGCGCAGGCGGTCGCTCAGCTCGACCCCGCTGTATAGGTTGTGGTGCCAGTGGGCGGTATGCGCGGCGCCGTCGCGGATCAGGATCCACTGGTTGGCGTAACGGGTCATCTGCGCTTCCAGCAGCGGCCGCTCGATCAGCAGCGCGCCGTCTTCCAGCTCGCGCAGGTGGACCGGTTCGATATGGCGCACGACGTACTCCTTGCCGGTCACGTCGATCAACAGCGCGCCACCGGCACGCAGGTTGCGGTGACATTGCTCGAGCACCCGCTGATCGTCGTCCGGCTCGGCGAAATAACCGAACGAAGTCCACATCGAAACGATCAGGTCGAAGCTCTCGGGGCGGCTGAAGCGGCGCATGTCGGCGCGCAACAGCTCGACCGCGGCGCCGGCCGCGGCAGCGCGCTCGCGGGCGCGCGCGAGCAGCAGCTCGCTCAGGTCGACCCCGGTAACCGCGACGCCGCGCAGCGCCAGCGGAATGGCGTGGCGGCCGG